>JAYRWN010000361.1:0-21920 GCA_041917975.1 Saprospiraceae bacterium
GCAGACTGACCGGAATGACGATAGACAAGCGTTTGGTAGCCCGGATTTGATTTTCATAGTTTCCTGAGAATTTGTAGCTCACCCCTGGCGGTACGATCAAGGTTCCCGATTCTATGCGCTGTCTGATAGACTGTTCGGCGGCTTCCACCACATCTACTTCAGCAGACCCATCTTGTTTATCAAACAGAACGTAACCAACTAAAAAAGTTTCTTCGCTTTTAATCATTTGCGGTCCCCTCAGGTATTCTATTTGCACTAACTCTTCAAAAGGGACCTGGATACCAACAGGTGTTGGCACCATCATTTGACGCATTTTTTCAGGATCATCACGCAATTCCCGAGGGTAGCGGACCTGGACCGGAAACCGTTGTCTACCCTCTACGGTATAAGTCAAGACCATGCCCCCGACAGCTGCTTCGATGAATTGCTGCATCTCCTCAATGCTCATGCCATAGCGCGCTAAAGCTTCGCGATTGAGTCGCAAGTGCAGGTAGGGTTTACCCACGATTCGGTCGGCAAAAACAGCTTCTTTTTTCACAGAAGGTATGCCCTGCAGGATTTTTTCCAATTCGAGTCCAAAAGATTCTATGGTCTTTAAATCCGGCCCATAAACTTTGATACCCATTGGGGCACGCATGCCGGTCTGTAACATCACTAACCTCGTTTCGATGGGCTGTAATTTGGGTGCGGAAGTAACTCCAGGTAGCTTAGTTACTTCCACGATGGCAGTCCAGATATCCTCGGGGCTATGGATATTGGAGCGCCATTGGCGGAAGTATTGACCCCCCTCATAGGCGGATTGAGGAATTAAATCATTATAAGTAAGCCTCTGCAAAACAGCTTCTTCCTGAGTCAGCGTATCGCCTTGTCGCAAAATGAAGCGACCTTGATCATCGGTCTTAAAGGTCTGGCGGCGTCCGTGACTATTTACCATGTATTCTGACTTGTAGTTGATCACATTTTCAAACATGGATAGTGGCGCCGGATCAAGGGCACTTTCTGCCCGGCCGGCTTTTCCTACCACCAGTTCTACTTCCGGAATGCTGGAAACCAGCATGTCCAATTGTTGTACGATGCGTTTATTCTCATCCACCCCAGAGTGAGGCATTGAGGTAGGCATCAACAGGAAACTCCCTTCATCCAATGAAGGCATAAATTCTTTGCCAGTCCCCGGAAACTTATGGTTAAAATATGACCAAAGCACAGTCGCCCTGACATTCAAACCTATGGCGTCTCCCGACTTACTTATCCAGCCCATGGTGGTTCCAAATCCCAACCAAATAGTTAGTCCGAACCAAACAATCACCACCGGGATGATCAGAAAGGTATATTTATGACGCAGGCACCAGGATAAAATTTCTTCATAAAAATAAACCACCGACCATAACAAACTTAAAACGAGAATCAACAAAACAACTACAAACAAAACATTTACCACCATCGAATTTTGGTGGCCAAGAGGCACCCAGCTCTCAGCCATCAGGTATGCTCCAAGAGCCACCAAAAAAATTACATTAACTCTTTGCCCCCATAATCTCTGTATTTCGGTCCGTTGCAATAAAAGTTTAGACAACCCCAAGACCACTAAAATGATCGGCAACCAAGTTTCCAAACGCCAGGTTAAAATTAATCCGGTAAACGTGAGGATGAGCGGCCAGGTCCGTTGATTCCACGTTTTACGCTGATGCCAGGCGAAAATCATACGGGCCACTGTGGGTAGCGCCACCAAACCCAGAAAAAATGCTGCCGCCAAAGCATAGGTTTTTGTGAAGGCCAGAGGTTTGAATAACTTACCTTCGGCCGATTCCATAGCAAAAACGGGCAGAAAACTCACCAGAGTAGTAGCCATAGCCGTGGTGATGGCGCCGGATACCTCTCGCGCCGCCTCCAGGATGATCCGATTCAGATCTGAAAGCGTTGCCAAGGCATTTTTTTTCATCTCCAAGTGGCGTTTAATATTTTCGACGAACACAATACCTACGTCCGTCATCACCCCTATAGCAATAGCAATACCCGAAAGGGCCACAATATTTGCATCCAGCCCCGTATAACGCATCACAATAAAAGTAAGTAATACAGTTAACGGTAATAAACTGCTGATAACCAAAGAGGCACCTAAGTCAAATAACAGGATGAGAACCACGATGATGCATACAATGATTTCATCCGTCAAGGCTTGTTGTAAGGTTCCTAATGTCTCATAAATGAGGCCAGAGCGGTCATAAAAAGGAACAATAGTCAGCTGACTTATGCGGCCATCTTCCAGGGTTGTGTGGGGTAGTCCGGGCGAAATTTGCTTGATCTTTTGTTTAACCTGGTCGATGACTTCTAGCGGATTTGAACCAAAGCGTGCCACCACCACCCCACCGACAACTTCGGCACCACCTTTGTCCAATATACCTTGCCGGGCTTCCGGCCCAAGAGTTACCTGGGCTATATGCTTTATACGAATAGGAACATTGGCATTAACCATCACCACCGCTTCCTCCAAATCCTCAACACCTTTTATATATCCTAAGCCCCGCACCATATATTCCATTTTGTTGACCTCTATGGTTTGGGCCCCGGCATCTCGGTTGGCATTTTTTACCGCCATCATGACATCGGAAAGCGAGATGTTATAAGCTTTTATTGCATCCGGATTAATGACTACCTGGTATTGTTTAACCTGTCCACCAATGGAGGCCACTTCAGCAACACCCTGTACACTATTCAAAGCATATTTTACATAAAAATCCTGAGTGGTTCGAATCTCATGAAGGTCCCAGCCTCCTGTAGGTTTTCCAGCAGTATCCCTTCCCTCCAGTGTGTACCAAAATACCTGGCCTAATGCAGTGGCATCAGGACCTAAAGTGGGTTTCACCTCGGCAGGTAATAAACCTGCTGGTAATGAATTGAGCTTCTCAAGAATACGACTGCGTGACCAATAGAACTCAACATCTTCTTCGAAGATCACATAAATGCTGGAAAATCCAAACATACTGGTAGATCGAATGGACTTTACACCAGGTATTCCCAGTAATGCCGTTGTTAATGGGTAGGTAACCTGATCTTCTACATCCTGGGGTGAGCGACCCATCCATTCGGAATAAATAATTTGCTGATTCTCTCCTAAATCCGGAATGGCATCCACCGCCACCGGATCACGGGGCAACCAATCTAAACCGTAGTCAAAAGGTGCAGTGGCCAGGCCCCAAAAAATCAAGCCAAGTATGATCAACCAGGTCACCAGCCGGTTTTCTAAAAAAAACTTAATAATTCCATTTAACATTTAATCATTGATTACAGCGATGATAATTACGACTATCAAAGAGGGGCATTATTAACCCCAGCAGGTGAAACCTACAGCTGTAATATCTAACAAAGAAAGGACTGAAACAAGACCGGCAGATCAAAAATCAAAGGTGGCGGCCGGTAAGCAAAAGCCGTTGCGGCTGTTTGATAGGAGTTAGGTGCCAGATTAGCATAAGCCTGCTCATAACACCATGTAGTCAGTTCAGAATCTAAGGTCACTGGTGACACCTTGTTCTGGTTAAGATCACACTTAAGGACCATCGTCTCATTTGCACAACAGCTGGTTTTATCCACTGTCACATCCGTATACCGGGCCGTACTTGTTTTACAACAATGAAAATGTGGATCATTAACATGTATGCCTTTATAATTCCCCCCGCAGAAGTGTGCAGTCAGAGATATGCCACAGGTGGAGGCCACCAAGGCAAACAAAACCATACTATGGAGGATAACCCGAACCATCATACAAAAATAACATAACCAAAATCATTCCACCTGGTTTTAAGGAATTATTAAATATATCATAATTTTAAAAAATATAACTTATTAGTTTACAATGCACAAAATAAAAAATACCCGTTTTTTAAAAGTCTATTTTACCAAAAAAAATAACAAAGGTTTAAGTTTAAGATATTAATAAACCTTTGGGCGCGATTGGTCGCTTTGGGCACTTATTTAAAAATACTGACCGGCTAAGGTTAGTACTTTATGGCCAAAAAAAAATTCAACCTTAATTACGTGCTGGAATGCGGGGAATAGTTAAGATGTCGCGTTGACGACCATCCAAATACCGAAACATTTTACCATCATAAAAACCATCTTCTTCTAGCATAATGCGGATTTTTTTATTCCACTCGGGGATATTAGTTGCCGCATTCAGTTCAATGGAAAAGGCTGTATTGGCCTGGATAGGGTAATCTCCGGTTCCCGGCACCTGACCTTGGTTATCCCACATACCGATGGCTGCCCCGGCAGCATGACCGTGTACGCCAATAGGATGAGAATAAACAGAAGCTTCCAGACCTTCCGCCTTAGCCTGCTCCAGAGTTTCTTTTAAGATTTGATTGCCCGTCTTGCCAAGGGCGAATTTACTGGTGAGAATGTCCTGGAGTCGATTCCCATTTTCAAAGGCTTTTTGTAATGAGATGGGTACCGTAGTCTCACCCGGTTTAAGTACGTAAAAATGTTGTTGCTGATCCGTATTCAACCGCAGATAGGTGATCCCAAAATCCACGTGCAATAAATCCCCGGGAAGAATGATTTGTTTATTCGGACGTTTGGAGAATGTGCGCAGATGATCGAAATTTTCCGGATCATAGCGCTGTACATCCACCGTTGGATGAAACCAAGTTTCCAGACCCAAATCGGTAACCCGTTGCCGCAGATACCACACCACATCATCGGTGGTAGTTATGCCTGGATGAATGACTCGTTCTGACAGCCCTTCTTGCAGAATGTCATGCGATAGTTTGGCGATCATCTGGTATAGATCCATTTCTTTAGATGAACGGGTTTCTAACCAGGAAATAGCCAGCCGTTCTGCACTGACTACTTTGGATTTAAAATCCTGTGGTAAATAGCTCATGAACGTTTTATACTCCGTCTGAACCAAGCCGTCAGCCAGTCCAAAAAATTCGGAGGTATTGATACCAATATTTCGTGGATTGCGCTCTTTGATGATGTGAATTAATGCTTCCCATTGATCCGGATAAACATCGATGTTCCAGGCGCCTTTCAGTAATGTTCCAACATCATATCTGGCTATTGCAATTTTCTCAAATTCCTTCCCCGGACCCGGATCATAAAACACCATAATGGTTCTGCGTCGCGCGGACAACCAAGTAGCAGGAAGCATTGTCTTCATAACCGGGTCTTCATTGTATTCCCGGCTGATGATCACCCACATCTGGATACCCTCGCGCCGCATCATAGCAGGCAATAGATTGTCCAATCGGTCGGTTAAGATTTCATCCACCACCTCAGCCTGTTGGCGTTCACTTAAAGTAGTGGGAAGGAAATGGTCTTGTGCCTGAATATCGATCAGTAAGAAACCGGTAACCATTAATATAAAAAATATCCTACTCATATTTTTTTCCACAAAATATAATTTAATGCTTCAAATCCATAAACCTCAGGGTCGGTAAATGGCGAAATTGATTAGACGCTCACCAAAAAAAACAGGCTGAAACAAAAGCTGCCTCAGCCTGCCCAAATTCGGTTATATTTCTTAATCGATGTTAATCATCTTTTTAGTAAGAATATCTTCTCCACTAATCAACTGATAATAAAGAACCCCTTTTACCTCCAATTGATCAATTTGGATTTCATGATATCCACTGGCAAAGTTCCCGCTAACTTCACGGATAGTTTTACCGGAAAGGTCGGTAATTCTTATCGTAGCTTTGCCGCTATGGGCCATTAAGAAACCAATCACGGTATTGGCTTTAAATGGATTCGGTAAATTTTGGTAAAGGGCTGACCATGGGCTATTCCCTGTTTCCCTTAGTTCTAAAATATTCTGACCAGCTTGTTTTTTTTGTGCAAAGAATACCTGACCCGAGATCGTGTTTGTGTTTTGGTCCACTCTGGCTCCAGCCCCGTCAGGACAAGCATTATTAACACCATCTTGCAATAAGATGTAAGTAATACAAAAATCCTTATTCCCAGCAGCATCGTGTACCCACACGTGTACTTCTACCGGCTCTTTTTGCCCATTCGGAATATTGGCACAGGTAAAGATCCGGCTCAATTCATCGCCTGCCTCATCGAATGAGTAAATCAGCTCATCCTGATCGGTACAATTATCAAAACTATTCGCGTTTAAGTCTGACGCCCACACTTCTACTGTCCCGGTGGATGGCATGATTACCGTCGCTACTCCACTGCGGCAATAGGGGGTTGGAGCTTTACAATCTTTCACCTCGAAAATAAACTCACAGCTGGCGCGGTTGCTACATAAGTCCTCCCCCCACAATATGACTTGATAACGGCCTACACTCAATGGCCCCTGGTAGCGCGTGCCAACGCCCGTGATCACGGCTTTGGTAGATTCATGGGTCAGCCGGAACCAGGCTTTCACTTTATCTTTTGGTGTACAATTATCATTAACAAATCCAAGTAATACGTCAACATCACTTTCCGCACATTCAGCGGAAGTATTGCAAACTACCACTTCACCTATATTACATAATACCTCCGGAATCTCCTGGTCAATAATTTTGATGACTTGCAGATACTCCATATAACCATCGCCGTCGTCTTTCAAACAACGGATAACGCAAGCCCGGTCTTCACCAGCGACCAACCGGTCGTCCAGGATAACGTCTGGTTTGTGGTGTATCTGGTCAGGGTTGTAGACACACCAATCGATAATGGTCCATTTACGCAAAATCTTTCGACAGCCATTTTGGTCCTCAATACCATTTATTTCTAACTCCTGATCCTCGTAGTTGATGCCGATTAATTCACAGTCGTCATCACTAATCAAGGGAAATTGATCCCTGTCAGGATCGATAATGGAATTATCTTTATCGCAGATCACGACGGTGTCGGCAGGGAAACAAACTTCAAAATCGGATCGGCGTTTTACGACCACGTTTTGATAACAATAAGCACTGCGTTGAGGCTCACACGCTTCAGTGACGGTCCAGGTACGGGTCAGTGTTCCGGACCCACATTCGTCTATTTGCCCAGAATCTTCGTGGGAAATGGTGTATCCACTGCATTCCTGAACCTTGACTTCACCATCATCGGCCAGAAAACCAAGGGCATCTACCCTTGCTCCAGTCGAATCATCGAATTGGTCCAGCAATAACCATAATCGACAATAGAATGGTTTCGCGATTGATTCAGAATTATAAGTTTCACAACCTGGAGCATAATGACCTGAGGCAGTACCGCTATAATAGCCCTGGGTGTGTCCATGTAGGTCGATGATTGCTCCACCTTTATAACACCATTTAAGTGGATGAGTGACATTTACCTCATCAGCCTTGTTGTCATCCAAGAAGCATCCCAAGGCATAAACATCAGTCATAGAACAAAATTGCCAGGCATCATCCGCATATTTATAATAAGCCTTATCCAGCCCAACCTGAATAACCCCTTCCCAGGGGACACCGTCACAATACACCGTTACATCCGCAGGAGAAGTACAGATTGGAGGAATTTTGTCTTGTTTTTCCACCTCAATCATACAATCGTTCCATAAATGTTTGAACCAGGTCCGGCATAAGTCATCCAAAATATTCACATCCTGGGCACAAGGTCCGGTCCAAACTCCGTTAGATAAACTGGCCACGCGTTTGTTCCATTCTTTTTCATCATCTGCGGTCAAAAAATCAAATGAAAAATCATTCAATTGATAAAGTGGATTGTTATTGAGGCAAGATGTTTCTGCGACCGCTTGTCCTACTTGCAGGTTAAATAAGTTTTCTATGCAAGCCACGCCATATTTCCCAGACGGATCAGGGGGACACAAGTCCCTGTAAACCCGATAAGGCACCGGGATAGTGCTGTTTTCCGCAATCGTCCAGCCATATTGATTAGCATTATTGGTATAATCACAATAAATACCTGGTTTGGGGTACCCATACCCTTTGTATTTATCCAATTGCCACCAGAACCAGGCGGCATAGTCGTCGCTGAGGTTGTAGCAATACCACTGATGTTCGGTACCCGGAAAAAGGTGTGCATCGTAATGGGGGGCATAACAATTTTCATAGACCCTTAAAACCAGGCCTTCCGTACCACACTGCGAGAGTTCAAGGGTATCACTAAATACAAAACAATTGATCCATATATTGATGAACGAATCTATTTCAGACTTATGGAGCCCATAGTGGTCACCATAACAAGCTTTGAAGACTTCATTCCATTTTTCGGTATATACTTCAATATCAGTCATCCGGGCTACGGCAAAATGCAGGGTATTACAACAATTGTCGGCGCTGCCATCATCAAGGTCTTTGGCACTAATTTTGGCCCAGCATTTTTCCGGGTCTAATGTAACTACCGTGTGGGCATCGCATACCGGTGTAGGGGGTGTATGATCTTGAACTTCTACCCACCAGACGAAGACCGATTGATTCCAACAAGCATCCGTTAAAGTTATAAAAACCCGGTGCAGGCCTTCCGGTAAATAAATATGAGCTCCGCCGGCAGGTACGTCACCATATAGACTGATGGTTTTACCCGGGTGAGAAGGATCCGTGTAATCCAGCGTATAAGTTTCTTTTACCTGCGGATCACAGGCTTTACTTTTGGCACTCATCCAAGGCCGGATATCCGGTATGATTACATGACCCGAACATTGGTGAGGGTCAATAGGTACGTGCCCCCAATATTTTTCGGCAATACAGTAATCATAAGGTATAGTTCCCATTCCAACGCAGGCACCTAAATATTTGTCATCAAGGATGGGTTCAGTAGTGTCGGAGATTTTGATCCATTGCACACAAGTGGTATCCAATTTTGAACACCAGTCGTAAATGTTCCAGACCCGGCGTATTTTATAAGCCGATCCACATGAGGGTATCACCATGTCTTCGTATTTATAGACAATGTTGCATTTACCATGGCTCCCAAACACATCGGCATCGCTCATGTACACCGTATCCCTGGGTTTTCCTGGTATGGCATACCAGATACCTGGCGCCGGAAATGCGTATTCATAATTGGCAGAAGGTACCAGGGAATAATCCGTCGGCCACGGATGTCGGTAACCATCCTCACCAGCATAAAAACGGCTGGACCAGACAATATCTTTTTTGCTGCCATCGGCTTCGGTGACTTCTGCCGCACAATCGACGGCAGTGTCAGGAGGACAGACCAGATTAGCTGCACTGAGTTTCCATAAATAAATGGTGTCCTTAAAAACTCCACTGTTACCCCACAAGTCGCTCACCCGGAACTCGCGTAAAATCCGGCCGGTAAAATCCGGATCATCACATCCAAAATCCTCATACCGCTTACTGATAAAGTTCACTTTACCGGGAAAATTATAATATCCGTCACACCCGGAGTTACTCACCAGGATGGCATCCTGGTACGAATCATCCAGGCACGGCAAGGTATCCCTGGTCTTCCGGTTAATCAAGGGGGGCGCTTTGTCCTCCACTTTAACATAGCCCCAGCAGCTGTTCTGGGTGCCGTTTTCGATAATTTTGTAGGTCAAGGTTTGGCCTATTTGATTAAACCCAACCTGTGGACCAAGATTATGACCGCGTTGGTCCAGGACCATGAGGGTGAATCCGTTATTGCTGCAGCCGATGGACACATTGGTCATTAAGTCCAAAGGTTTTAAATATCGGGAGCAGTTCCCATCCAGGGATACATTGACCTGCGAAATACAACTGCCCAATTCACAGGAACAATCACACGTGTTAATAAACAGATTATCCAGGTATAATGAAAGGCCTAATTGAACAGCACTCAACACATTTGAATTTATTCCTGACACCCGGAAGGTGAGTTTAGCTATTTTATTACATCCTTCCCGTTGGAATAGACCGAAATATCCACCGGTAAACACCAAGGTACCCGATTGTGGCTGTATATCCAGAATATCCTGCGTGCCGTCCATCATGTCCAATACAGCCTGGACCTTAATGCCTTCATGCCCGAGCGTATTTAGATCAACAGCCAGAAACCTGGCTCCAACGGCATTCACCGGTTCGTCAAACGTGATGCAGACCAAGTCTTCGCCGCTGCCAATTAAATTGAAGCTATCCGCCTGGATTCTTAAGGCCCTGCTACCAAAAAAACTACCCACCTGAAAGTTACCTGCGGCCACCCCGCTTTCAACCAAACTTACTGTATATCCATTGCCAGCGAAAGTAGATCCGTCGAACAGGGAATTATGGTTGGCATAGGACTCAAAGTCATCGGTAAACTGGGTGGTAACTCCGCTAAAAGAGTCCACACAGATGGCCATGGCATCGGCCAGAAAATCCAGCTCGTCCTGGGATGTTGACACCAGATCCGGCCCGTAACAGATTTCTATTTGACCGTTCCCTGTACGCGTGTCCCCTGCGGTAACCCCATCGGTCACTCCGCCCAGGTAAGAAGAACCACCACCCCCGCCGTTACCAGCCTCTCCTCCGTAATAACCGCCGCCGCCGCCGGCACAGCCAGCTGTTGTGCCGGCTTGACCGCCTTGTCCTAAACTTCCATCTGGACAAGTCGAACCACCAGATCCTCCGGCGCTCTGTGTACCGCCATTTGCACCAAATAATATTCCACTCCCAGTCAAACCACCTCCGGCACCGCCAGTAACTAAATTTCCGCCACCGCCGCCTCCACCGGCAACGATGACTCTATTAGCTAGGGCATTACCCCCTGAGCGAACATCGGAAGCACCACCCCCACCGCCTCTTCTACGTGGAGCGGATAACACTCCGCCAGTAGCGCCATTGGCATTTCCGCCGCCGTTAAACCCCCCACCTCCGGAAGTAGCGCTATTGTTATCATTTTCAGTACTGCCCTGTCCGCCTACATAAATGTATAGAGTTTGACCAGGAGTCACCGCTAAAAATCCTGCAGCATACCCACCTCGTCCACCTGCTCCAACCACAATGACATATCCATTTCCTCCCTGGGCACCATACGCTTTGATTAATACGGAGGTTACTCCAGGTGGTACTACCCAGGTCTGCTCAGCTCCGGTAAAATTAAACGGGACAGTGGTCGTCTGTGCAGAAAGCAGCACACTGCAAAACAATAATATGTTCAGGGTAAAAAAGCGGTACAATTGGTTCATCGGATTTTCTGATATATCTTTTTTGTTCAATGGTTCACCTTAAACGCAAGTCTACCCGGAAATCAAAATGATATTAATAATTATGGACAAATACTTGCAATCCTGGTGCTTCAACAAATTGAAGGTAATAACTTATCCTACAACAAGGTATATCTGAAATTAAAAATAATATATTAAATTTGTATACAATACATATATGCCTATTATTTAGCATAATATACTTATCTAAAAATACTTATGCATGAGGCACTAAAAAAAACAAGTCAGTGGTTTAATGCACTGACTTGCCATTTCGAAAATTTCTGAAATATGGTTTAATCTATATTAATCATCTTCTTGGTGAGTATTTCCTCCCCGCTGATCAGTTGATAATACATCACCCCTTTGATCTCCAGTTTGTCAATCTGCACTTCATGATAGCCGCTGGAGTAGTTCCCCTGAACTTCACGTATGGTCTTGCCAGACAGGTCGGTTATTTTCAAGGTGGCTTTACCTCCATAAGCTAAACTGAAGCCAATCACCGTATTAGATTTAAAAGGATTAGGTAAATTTTGGTACAGGGCGGAAATCGAACTCCCCGGTGCATCCCGCAATTCAATAGTCGTAGGCCCGGTTTGTTTTCCTTGAGGGAATCCTATGCGATTGGAGGTTAAAATAGAATTATCATCTACCTTGACCCCCACGCCATCTGGACACGCGTTTTGTACTCCATCCTGTAGCAGGATATAGGTGGCGCAAAAGTCTTTATTTCCAGCAGCGTCATGCACCCATACCTGCACTTCTATCGGTTCTTTTTGTCCATCCGGTATATCGTCGCAGGTAAAAACTCTACTTAGTTCTTTACCTTCTTCATCGAACGAGAAAACCAAATCGTCCTGGTCTGTACAATTATCAAAACTATTGGCATTTAAATCAGAAGCCCACACGTCCACCATGCCGGTAGAGGGCATGACTACCGTAGCCACACCATTGCGGCAATAGGGCGTCGGAGCCTTACAATCCTTCACTTCAAAAGAAAACTCACAACTGCTGCGGTTGCTACACAAATCTTCTCCCCATAAAGTGACGAGATAACGTCCAACACTCAGTGGACCAATATACCGTGTGCCAGTTCCATTAATCACGGCATGAGTGTTTTCATGGGTCAGCCTGAACCAGGCCTTAAGTTTATCTTTCGGTGTACAATTATCATTAACAAATCCTAATAAAATGTTGACCTCACTTTCAGAACATTCTGCGGAGTAATTGCAGGCCTCAATAGCGCCAATATTACAGAGCACCTCCGGCAATTCTTCATCCACAATATTGATAATTTGCAGATATTCCATGTAGCCATCGCCATCATCTTTCAGGCAACGGATTACACACAAACGGTCCGCTCCAGCAACCATCCTATCATCAAGCACTACGTCCGGCTGATGATGTTTTTGGTCAGGGTTATAAACGCACCAGTCAATAATGGTCCATCTACGCAAAATTTGACGACAGCCCGTAGCCTCCTTCGAGCCATTGATATCCAAAATTTGATCTTCATAGTTTATGCCGATCAACTCACAATCGTCATCGCTGATTACCGGCACCGGATCGCCTTCATTATTCAGAATGGAAATGTCCTTATCACACGTGACGGTGGTATCGGCAGGAAAACATACTTCAAAGTCCGACCGGCGTTTTATATGTACTTTTTGGTAACAATACGTACTGCGGCCGGGATCACAAACTTCCGTAACCGTCCAGGTGCGGGTGATGGTCCCGGAACCACATTCGTCCAGGGCTCCAGAATCATCATGACTTATGGTATACCCGCTACACTCCTTGACCTGTATATCTGTATCTTCAGCCAAATAACTTAAAACATCCACGCGAGCACCTGTACTATCATCGAATTGGTCTAACAACAACCACAATCGGCAATAGAATGGTTTTGGAATAGCCTTTGAATTATATGCTTCACAACCGCTTTCGTAATGTCCTGCTGCCGGCCCACCGTAATACCCCTGAAAATGACCATGATGATCTTTTATTTCACCACCTTTATAGCACCATTTTAATGGGTCAGTGACCTTAACTTCATCTGCTTTTTTGTCATCTAAATAACATCCCGGCGTATGAGTATCAGAGGTTGAACAAAATTGCCAGGCATCATCGGCATATTTATAGTGGGCTTGATCTAAACCTACCCAAATCGTTCCTTCCCAAGGAACACCATCACAGTAAACGGTTACGGATTCAGGAGCTGCACATACCGGGGCAATTTTATCTTGTTTGTCAACTTCGACCATACAATCGTTCCACAGGGTGGAAATTTTTATCCTCGTCGGATATTTAAATGGTTTTTTGGTAGCCGGTAAACTCCATTTCCAGGTAAAAATTCCACCATCATAGCTACAAATAATGGTGGCATGGGGAATATCCCCATAAAATTGCTGGCCGACGATATAATTGGAATCATACCACAAAGCAAAGTTATCGCTCAGATTATACATGAACCAGTGGTGCGCAGTTCCGCCGAAAACATGTTGATCATAATGCGGCACATCACAAGCTTCAAAAACTCTCATCACTAAACTATCTGTTCCACATTCATTCAGGTCCAGGTATTCTTTAAACACAAAACTGTTTATCCATTCGTTAATGGCTTCATCTATGGTGCCATCCGCTTTGTGAGCATAAAAAGCTTGTTCACCTAAACAATTGTGGAAAAGATCCTCCCAATATGTGGTCCAATATTCCACATCTTCCATGCGGGCCGCCGCAAAATGTAAATGTTGGCAACAATTATCATGACTGCCATCATCCAAATCTTTTGCGTACACTCTGGCCCAACAGGTATCCGGATCCAATGTAACCACGGTATGTTCATCACATATAGGTGTGGGGGGCGTGACATCATAAACCTTTACGCGCCACCAATAAAAACTTTCATTCCAGCATTCGTCTCGGAAATTGATCAGTACCCAATGTGTTCCCGCCGGGAGGTATATAAAAGCACCGGTCGTGGCTTTACCATGTTGGGTGATTATTTTGCCCGGATGGGACGGGTCGGCATATTCCACTGTATAAAATACATCAATGTTTTTATCGCAGGAATTAGGTGCCAACCAGCTTCTAAAATCCGGAAATGTCACATGCGCCGAGCATTCATGTTCATTCACCGAAAATTTTCCTACATGGTGCAGAATATAGTGTTCATCAGGATCCTTTTTGTTAAAACCCGGGTCTGTTGAAGCATCTTTATCTTTAAACAAGAAAAAAGTCCTTAATACTGAAATAGGTTTCGAACCATTCCGGGAGCCATCTCTTGTCACAGTCCCTGAAGATTGGCAATGAGGGTACAAGTCTAATGAACAATAACGATCGTCAACCTTATCGTATGGTGTCATCCGATCGTCGCGAATAACTTCATCAACACAGTCAGGAGGTGGGTGGTTGATTTGGGCATTAATATTTATATCTGTAATACACTTATCCAAGAAAAAATAGGAAGCTAAATGATCATAACTTTCTTCAAAGAGATGATCATGCCTTTCAATGGTTGGTGGTAAGGTATCGGAAATTTTTATCCATTGCACACAGGTCGTTTCACCGGTGGTACACCAATCTTTTATCAGCCAGGTACGTCTTATTTTGTAGGATCCCCCGCAGATCGGAAAAACCATGTCATCATACTTATACACAATATTGCATTTACCGTGCGAACCAAACACGTCCCCTTCCGTCAAATACACCGTGTCTCTTGGGCGATTAGGTATTTGATACCAGATGCCTGGGGCAGGGAAATGATGAGAATAATTGGTTTTGGGTGTCGGGCTATACTCTGTAGGGTAAGGATGCCGGTAACCATCAGTTCCGGTATAAAACCACTCATCAGACCATAGAATATCTTTGTAAGTTCCTGTAGATTCTTTGATGATGACATTACAATCTATGGCTGTATCCGGTGGGCAGATGACATTCGTAAGGTTCACTCTCCACAGGTAAATGGTGTCCTTGTACACCCGGCTGTTGTTCCATAAATCACTGATGCGATATTCCCGTAGCACCCTCCCGATAAAATTAGGATAAGTGGTGTTATTACAACCAAAATCTTCGTAACGCTTACTCAGAAATTCGAATTTTGTACCCGGGCCATAATGAGCTTCACAACCCAGGCCATTCGTAATACTTACCTGATCCTCGTAACTATCATCCAAACACGCGATAGTATCTACCGGCTTATGATTGACTTGTGGCGGGTATTTGTCTTCAACCGTCAGGTGCCCCCAACAGGAATTGCCGGTCTGGATGTCCATTAACTTATAAATAAACGTTTGGCCAGCTAATTCAAAACTTACCGAATCTGGGCCGTATTTTCCTTCCAGATAGCGGTTCGGGTAATTTAGAGTAATTGCATAACGGTTCACTCCGTTTTGCACCACACAGGTAATATCCACATCAAATGGACTTATCCTCCGCCCACACGCCTGGTCCAGACTTATATTTACTTTGTCCAAACATACTAATTGACACTCCACATTGGGTGCCGGGTCCATAGAAATCGTAAATGGAAATGAACCTAAGTCTGTAGAAAAAAGCAGAACCACCACGGTTAAACCTCCTCCGATCTTGCTACCGGTGATATGTTTGGTGGTTAAAGTTGAAAACCGGCTTCCTTCGATATAACTGTCAAATAAAACCTCAGCGCCACCCATATCCGGTGTGCCGGATAAAGAATTAGGGTCACACGATGTGGACACCATCGGCACATCCACTATACCGTCCAGGATCATCAATCTCCCGGTAATAATTTTGTCAGTGGGGTATCCGATGATATAATTTGCCAAAAAGTCCAGGCTGATTAATTGCCCCGGATCAGCAGGGTATATTTTAGTGACCGATTCACAATGAAATTGCCCCGGCTGAATCCCGCTGTTGAATTTATCCACGCAGGAACCTTGCTTAAATGCAGTCAGAATAGAGTCACCCTCATGCACCACGATATCTTTGGTCTCACAAAGATCAGCCAAGGTAAATTTCGCCGCTACCGCCTGACCAGGCCAGAGATAGCCCATTAATGCCATCCACAGCATCAACGTTTTAATCTTCGTTTGTAGGGAATAATGAGTTTTTACCAATTGCAAATTGGTCATGAAAAGGCCAAATTTAAATACTGGCCCTCTGCCAAAGGAGGTAATAGATTCCATAAATTTCGCAGATTCGTTTATGTAACTCAGCTAAAACTGTGCTAAAGTAAACGTCTAATTATCAAATACTTAAATTTTTTAACATCTATTTCACATACGAAATTTTCATTATTCATACCCCTCTGGGCAGCACATTTTAGAACATTAATAATGAATTTAATGTATAACTCTGTATATTAAAAGTTACTAATCTCAAACCCGAGAGACGCCTAATCTCGACCATAATCTCAGGTCAAGATATTTTGTTCCCGAACAAATTGATCCGGATTTCTGCCCGAGCTCGAGTTTTTTATAGGTGAAAGTCGCTTATCACTCCATGTGTTACCAGAAACCTTTCCCTGCTCCCTTTACCCGTACTTGAATACCAGGACTTTGATATCTTGTAACTGGTGGGTCCTTCTCAGGTCCACCATTGTGAATCACTTAAGTTTCATGCCCCGGGAGATGTTCCGATATACACACTTTAAGTCTACTGCAATAAAATCAGGGTTCGTTTTTAGTGCCATTTTGATAACAAAAAAAGCCTTAGGTTGCCTTTGTTACCTCCAACTTCCTATAAAGTTCCATCAAACGATTTTTATGCCTCCGGTTAGGCAGTGTGCATAAGGGTTAATACCAAACGCCTCTGCTCAAAGTGAACGGCCACTGCAGCTTTACGTTATTTAATTACTTTTTTTATAAGTCCACTAGCCAGATCTGCGTTGTTGAATCTATTGAAATTAATTTTTGTTTTATAGGGAGTCTGATCGATTTACCGGTCCGGTTGGCCATAGGACGACCAATACAAACGTCGATTACCACCACCATCATAAAAGAATTCTGCATAACTTTAGATGATTATTTTTCCCAAAAATAATGATACGAAACAATTACAATATTAACTTGACATGCCATCGGTCCATATACATTAGATGGATCATTTTTGCTGGGGTATACATAATTATAAATTATACTGTTGTGGCACAAGTATCTCAGGGGCAATCCTTATTCGAAGCACATTGTCAAAGTTGCCACGGGATATATTCTGCCGGAACTGGACCTGCATTAAACAATATTTTACAAAAACGGCCTATACCCTGGTTATTTGAGTTTATTAAATCATCACAAACATTAATTACTCAAGGTGATACTGCGGCGATATCTATTTATCATCAATATTTAGAGGTAAAAATGCCGGATCAAATTTTACTGGACGGTCAAATCTTAGACATCTTAAATTATATTCAGCACCATAGCACTTTAACACCTGATCGCCCTATAAATCAACAACTTGAGTTAGAAAACTCAATTAATGAAAATTTTATGAGTGAACCCTCACTCTTCCAAGAAATTACTAAATATATTTTAATAATTACCTGCCTTATTTTGGTCAGCTGGATGATCCTTCGCTGGTGGCGAAGAAATTAAAATTATAGAGTAATTAATGATTAATTTTTACGGTTATTCATTATGATAAACCAATAAAGGAACATGCGTATTTAAAGCAATTTCCTTGGTGGCTGAACGGTGAAATAGGCTCTCCCAGAAATTGCGTTTTTTGGTTACCATTATTACCAGGTCAACCGGACGTGATTCAATAAACGAATTGATACCATCGATCACAGTATCCGCATCGACATGATCAAATTGTACTTCATTGCGGGAAAAATATTCCATCAATATTTCTTTGGTATCATAGTGCAAGGTTTCCTTACCTTCATTAATATGAACAATGTGCAACAAAGCATCAAAACTATCCGTAAATTTTTTGGCCAGGGATAAAAAATGTGACTGGTCCGAGTCGTGGTTAAACGCGTATAATATTTGTTTAATCGGTTTAAAATTATATTCATAAGGGATAACCATGACTGGACAATGTGCTTTACGGGCTACTTCAGAGCTGACACTGCCAAAAATTTTATCAATAGTTCCTTTCTCATTCCGGGCTCCGATGATAATAAGATCTGCTTCGCGGGAAGCTTTCACCAATTCTTCTACAGGAAAACCGACCGCACATTGGCTCTTCATAGTTATTTTAGAATGTGGCGTCAGCTTTGAGGCATAGGTGTCTTTGATTTGATTAAGTTGATTTACCTTATCTTCCTGTATTCCGGTAAGGTCAGAAACGCCGATAATGCTACCATATTGAGGGTCAATGGGCGGCATAAATACATGCATCAACTCAATGCTGGCGTTGAGCACCGTAGCGATTTGCAAGGCATAATCAATACCGTGGATGGAAACTGGAGAAAAATCTATAGGAACAATTATCTTTTTCATTGCTTTACCGTTTAAGGTTTTTTTGATTTTGGCTGACAAATCTCGGACAAACTCCTGGTTGGAACTATAATCTCTGAGAGCCAACTTTTCGTTTTGATTGATACTTACAGATGGTATGCTTTCTACCTTCTCCAGCATCATTTTCTCTACATCGGTTATTTCCTCCAGAAAATACTGCACATTATCTTCATCCAGCTTACGCTGGATCAAACTTTTCATAATGTGAAATTCCGGAGTCGGAACTCCAAATATACGCAATCTGACCATGGACCCATGAATTTGCAGGCAATTTCAAAATATCTTTGAACCTAAACTATGATTTTGATCATTCTTAAATATGTTTACTGTCAGATAAGAACATAATATTTTATGAACCTGGCAACACAGGAAACTTTAGAAGCCATCTTTAACACAGCCATCGATGGTATCATCATTATTGATGTTAAAGGGATTATGCGGCAAGTTAACCCTGCTGCGGCGCGGATGTTCGGGTACGAAGCTTCCAGTGAGATGATCGGTAAAAATGTCAGTATGCTTATGCCAGCGGACATATCCTTGCACCATGACCAGTATATACAAAGGTATGTACAAGGCGGCCAACCGAAGATTGTAGGCATTGGGCGGGAAGTGGACGGGTGCAAAAAAGATGGTTCTCACTTCCCTATCCGCTTGGCGGTAAGTCAGGTGGTGGTAGGGGAAGAAATATATTTTACCGGCATCACTCACGACCTAAGCGATGTGAAAGCGTCACGCCGGGCACTCATTGAACTAAATCAGGAACTTGAGTCTAAGGTGGAATCTCGTACGGAAGAATTATCTAAAGCCATTAATAAACTCTTAGGTTTTAATGTTCGAATGCAAAACGAAGTTGAAGAACGCATGCGCATTGAACAATCGCTGCGCGAGCGGGAAGAGCGTCTAAAAATGGCTCTGGAAAGGGAAAAAGAACTTGGGGAGTTAAAATCAAGGTTCGTTTCAATGGCTTCGCACGAATTTCGCACCCCTTTAGCGGCCATTCAGTCTTCGGCAGCCCTACTGCTAAAATATTCCACCTCAGAACAGCTTTTTGAAAAAAGGGAAAAACACCTGGGTAAAATAAAAAATGCGGTGACCCACCTTAATAGTATACTCAATGATTTCCTTACCCTCAGTAAAGTCGAAGAAGGTAAGTTTACCATTAGCCTGGAAGTCATAGACTTGCGCAGTTTTAGTCTTGATACCGTTGAAGAAATGGAATTAACACTCAAAGCAAACCAAAAAATTTGCATAGAAATGCCTGATGGAGAGCTACTTGTAGAATCTGACCGGACCGCTCTAAGAACAATATTATATAACCTGATTTCAAACGCCATCAAATATTCTCCGGAGCAGCGAAACATTTATTTACGCCTTGCCGAGCGATTTGATGCGCTTGAATTAGAGATTAGGGATGAAGGCATTGGCATACCCGATGATGATCAAAAGCACCTCTTTGATCGTTTTTTCCGGGCTTCTAATGCAACAAACTTTCAAGGCACAGGTTTAGGTTTACATATTGTCAAAAAATACATAGATTTGCTGCATGGCTCCATCCGATTTATCAGCAAGCCGGGCGAAGGAACCTCATTCTACATAAACTTTCCCAAACTCAATGGAAAAAGCAAAAATATTAGTCATTGAAGATAACACCGATGTACGTGAAAACATCGCTGAGATTTTGGAATTATCCAATTATGATGTAATTGAAGCCAATGATGGAAAAGAAGGGGTAGAAAAAGCCTTCACCTATTTGCCTGATATCATTCTTTGTGACGTCATGATGCCCGAATTGGATGGTTTTGGCGTATTACGTATTTTAAATCACGATATCCGCACGTACGATATACCGTTTATTTTCCTTACCGCTAAATCAGAAAAAGCCGATTTTCGTAAAGGAATGGGGTTGGGCGCAGATGATTATATTACCAAACCCTTTGAGGATACCGAGCTCCTGGACGTCGTAGAGATTCGTTTAAATAAACGGCGTAGACTGGTATCAAAACAAGATACCAACGCTATGGAAAGCCTAACCAAATTTCAACAAGACCTGCAAATTTGGTTAGATAATCGAGAAAAAAGACGTCTCAGCCCCAAGGATACCTTATATGAAGAAGGTCAACCAGCAAATTACTTATACTTTATTAATGAAGGTAAATTCAAGTCCTTCCTCATCAATGAATTTGGTAAAGAACTTATCACCGGTCTGCATAAGAAGGATGAGTTTTTAGGGTATCTGTCAATTTTACAGGGCACGTCCTATAATGAACATGCCGAGGCGTTGGAAGATTCCACCGTAACTTTGGTTCCCAAGCAGGATTTTATCAATTTTCTGCATGAAAATCGCACAGCAGCCTCCCAGTTCCTGCGCAAACTAGCCAAAAACATCACTAAAATGGAGCTGGTGCTTTTGGACATAGCATTCTCTTCAGTACGTAAAAGGCTTTCCAATGCCTTGCTTGAACTATCCCAGCAGTATGAGTCGGATACTTTTTCGATAACCAGAGAAAATTTGGCCAATTTAATCGGTACGGCCAAAGAGACACTGATACGAACACTTTCAGATTTTAAAGATGAAAACCTGATTCTATTGGATCAAAATAAAATCTCCCTTTTAAATAAGAGCAAACTACAAAACATGCCGCAATAAATTGTGTGTGGTCGTTTCTAATGAATAATTAGGCCTTGTACATAAAATAGGACCTGGGGGATAACCTTATAAATATTTTTTTAATTCCGCCCAGACATTTTCAGCTACAATTTTGGCGCCTTCAGCGGTCGGATGTATACCATCAGGTTGATTCAATGAAGGTACAGCCGCAACGTTTGCCAATAAAAATGGAATCAAACCGGCATTAAATTCTTTAGCC
Source organism: Saprospiraceae bacterium (assembly GCA_041917975.1). GTDB lineage: Bacteria > Bacteroidota > Bacteroidia > Chitinophagales > Saprospiraceae > JAYRWN01. The sequence continues at coordinate 21,381 of JAYRWN010000361.1, forward strand.
AGGGTCTGATAATTTTGTTCAAATATCCGCATATAGTCCAGACCTAAATTTGGAGGAGCAAGCATGCCGGCGACGATCAGTGGGATGTCCGGATGTTTTACCCTAACTTTGGTTAATATACCGCGCAGGTTCTCTAAAGTGGCTTTGGCATCCAAACCTCTTAAGGCATCGTTGGCTCCTAATTCTAACACAAACAGATCCATGTCCTGCTTTAGCACCCAATCAATGCGCGAATTACCACCAGCACTAGTCTCTCCACTCAAACCAGCGTTGACCACCACAAAAGGCATCCTTAATGAATCAATTCTTTTCTGGATCACCGACGGGAACGATTGTTCCTCTTCCAATCCATAGCCGGCGGTCAGACTGTTGCCAAAAAACACAATCGTTTTCTTCGTTTTTACCATGCCTGTGGAATCTTTTTCTACAAGCTGAACCTGAGTGTCTTTTAAAGCGTCTGGCGATTTTTCAGCGTTGCGGCAAGCACCCCAGAAGGCTAATGCCGAAAATGCCCAATAGTAAAATGTATTTTGAACCTGC
>JAYRWN010000362.1:0-43939 GCA_041917975.1 Saprospiraceae bacterium
ATCAAGGACTACTCCCCCGGTTTCATCAATGGCAAACGGATTGATGTCAATTTCTTTGATCTCCGGGAAATCCATGACCAGATATGCGAATTTATAAAGTAAATATTGGATGGCATTGATATCAGATCCAGCCATGCCGCGGAACCCTTTCAACAATTCATAAATTTTGGTCTCTTCGATGAGACGCAACGCCAAAGCCATGTTCAGAGGTGGTAAACCGACATTAAGATCTTTGAACACCTCTACGGCTACGCCACCCATACCAAAAACGATAACCGGACCGAAGATAGGGTCCTTTTTAGATCCAATAATAAGTTCATATTTTTTGTTGTGCATGGGCTCTACCAACACGCCATCCAATCTGGCGTCAGGTAATGCCGTTTCAGCAGAGTGCATGATAAGGTTAAAGGCGTGCTTCACCGAGGCTTTGTTGGCGAGATTAAGTTTTACCCCTCCGATATTCGTTTTGTGCAGGATATCCGGAGAAGCAATTTTCATCACTACCGGGTAACCCAGTTTATCAGCCGCTTCGACGGCCTCTTTTTCAGTTTTTGCTACCACAGCGCCGGTCACCGGGATTTGATAGTTGCGTAAAAATTCTTTGGCTTCCTGTTCATTTAGCGTCATTCTGCCTTCGGCCATAATGGCAGTAATGATCTTGCGATTGGCTTCCTGATCAGGAGTAAAATTATCCGGAATGGTTTTAGGAGTTTGGTATAAAGCCTCAATATTCCTGGTATAACTATACATATTCATAAATGTATTCACAGCATTCTCCGGAATACGGTAATTCGGGATATGACCCGCTTCCAGAATATCCCGGCCTTCTACCACATCGCGTTCACCCATCCAGGAGGCCAAGATTGGTTTGGAACTATGGCTGGCCTGGGCCACTACTTCATGGGCTATTTCAGCGGCATTGGTCATGGCTTGAGGCGTGAGTATGACCAGTAACCCATCTACAGCCGGATCATGTAAACACGCTTTAATGGCTGCTCCATATTTTTGGGCATTGGCATCTCCGAGCACATCGATGGGATTGCGATGGCTCCAGGCGGACGGTAAGACTTCATTTAACTCTTCGATCGTTTTTGTTTCAATTTCAGCCAATTCACCACCGCGCATAATCAGATGGTCGGTGGAGAGCACACCTGGTCCACCAGCGTTTGTTACGATAGCTAACCGTTTTCCTCGCGGCCTGGGTTGCATGGAGAGCGCTTGGGCCGCATTAAAAAGGCCTTCGATGGTATTGACGGAGATAATCCCAGCCCTTTTAAAGGCCGCATCAAAAGCCATATCGTTACCAGCTAATGTACCAGTGTGGGAAAGGGCCACCTTGGCACCGGCTGAACTTTTACCGGCCTTGAGAACAATGATAGGCTTTGTGCGGGCAAAAGCGCGTGCAGCACTCATAAATTTACGGGCATGCGTCAGTGATTCCATATAAATGACAATGGAATTGGTGTTAGGGTCCCGGCCGAAATAGTCAATCAAGTCGTGAAAACCCACATCGATCATTGACCCAATGGATACAAAATGGCTAAAGCCAACATTTTGTTCCACTGACCAGTCCAAGATAGCTGTGCATAAGGCACCACTCTGACTGATAAAGGCGATCTTACCGGGTAGAGCCATTTTGTTAGCAAAACTGGCATTCAACTTAACAGAAGGCTTAATAAATCCCAGGCAGTTTGGACCGATAATCCGCATGCCGTATTGTTTTGCTGTTTAAAGGATAAGTTCACTCATGCGATGGCCTTCTTCGCCAGCTTCCATGAACCCGGCAGAAATAATCACCACTCCTCCAACGCCATACTTCCCACATTCTTCAATTAATGAAGGTACAGACTCAGCCGGAGTAGCAATGACTGCCAGATCTATTTCGTCCCGGGTATCTCTCAGGCTGGCATAGGCGCGAATACCATAAACACTTTTATGCTTATAATTAATCGGATAAACAGTCCCTTTAAAACCCGAGCCTACTAAATTCTTAATCAGAGCATATCCAACGGTACCCTCCGTATTAGAAGCCCCGATGACCGCTACAGTGTGGGGGTTAAAGAGGCGATCAAGTTTATCATTTACCATGTTTCAGAATTTTTATTTGAATAATCTATATTTTTATACCAAATGCAAAATTATAATTTGTCAATTAGTGACCAAGAGAGTCTAGATCAATAATAATCATGATATAAAACACCTGGCGTTTGTTCGCAGTTCACATTCAAAACAAATGTTAACAAAATTTAGTTTTTTTGTAATTAAATATCAATATCGGTGAAAATGACCGAAAACGAGTATAAATATCCGGAGACCACCATCAACTTACTCCATGAATGGCGTTTCTACTAAATGCCCTTCACCGTGGAAGTGTTTAACACTTTTTCAAGCCTTGGAGGGTTCACTTTACTAAAATCAACAAGCCAACGAAGCCGATCCTCCTTGTGATCATCGATTTTGGTAAACGTTAATCAGTTATATTTCCTGGGTCCAGACCGGTTACCGACTGAACATACTGAGAAACTAACCTCTCAGGTAGAACGACATTATGATGAATAACCCAGAAGAAGAGGTTATAAATCCATAATTTTGTCAATATTTTTTGTAACAAAAAAAATCAAAGTCCATGTCGGCTCATCATTTTGATGTATACAGATCAAATGTCTTAGGGCATGATCAGACTTTTAAAACTCCCTATGGTGCCCAACATCTGGTCTATGCCGATTGGACGGCCAGCGGCAGGATTTATAAACCAATAGAAGACCGCCTAAAAAATAAAATTATGCCGTTCGTGGGAAACACGCATACGGAGACCACCGTCACCGGAACCTTAATGACCACGGCATATAAAGAAGCTAAAAAAATTATCAAAGAACACGTCCATGCGGATGATCATGATGCCTTAATTTTTTGTGGCTCGGGAATGACCGGAGCCATTAGCAAACTCCAGCGTATCCTGGGGTTCAAGATTCCGGAACGTGCTTTATTATACTTAAATCCTCAAGGTCATGACCCATCGTTGGACAATCTAGTACCTTCCAACCATAAAAAACCCGTCGTATTTATCACTCACATGGAACATCACTCTAATCACACCTCCTGGTTAGAAACTGTAGCAGATGTAGAGATCATCAACCCAGATGAGCATGGACTGGTGGATCTTAATCACTTCGCTCAATTATTGGACCAATACCGGGAGCGCGATCTAAAGATAGCGGCGGTTACCGCTTGTTCTAATGTCACCGGCATTCAACCTCCTTATAGAACCATCTCACGGATGATTCATGAAGCAGAGGGCTATTGTTTTGTAGATTTTGCCTGTTCCGCACCATATGTAGATATAGATATGCACCCGGCCAATGATCTGGAAAGGTTAGATGCCATTTATTTTTCTCCTCATAAGTTTTTAGGGGGACCAGGAACACCTGGCGTATTAATTTTTAATAAATCGTTGTATACAAACCGTGTACCCGACCAGCCTGGAGGAGGAACCGTTAAATTTACCAATCCATGGCATTTCCATGATTATCTGGATGATATTGAAGACCGGGAGGATGGCGGGACTCCACCGTTCTTAACGGGTATTAAAGCGGCTATGGCCATCCGGCTGAAAGAACAAATGGGCACTAAAAACCTGCTGGAGCGCGAGCAAGTCATGATGCACTATATTTTTCATCGTTTCAGCTCCATGTCACGGGTCCACATTCTGGCGGGTGAACATAAAGACCGCATGGGTGTGATCGCTTTTTACATGGACAACATGCATTATAATTTTATTGTACGGCTGTTAAATGACCGCTTTGGCATTCAAGTGCGGGGTGGTTGTGTCTGTGCCGGCACATATGGTCACTATTTATTAAATATCAATGCGGATAAATCACGGACGATATACGAAGAATTAACCTTAGGCAATTATACGTTAAAACCGGGTTGGGTACGATTATCCATTCACCCGGTAATGAGTGATACCGAGTTAACCTACATCATGGACGCCTTACAAACTATTCATGATGAAGGGGATAAATGGAGAAAAGATTACACTTACGATTATCACACCAATGAATTTACTCATCAGGATTATAATGAGAACGTATATACTCAGTCTGTAAACGAATGGTTTACCGAGGCTTTTGTATGAGGGATCAGTTATAATTGATGTTATCGGGCATTTGAGCGATGACCTCGAAATTTTTACCCTTATTAGCCATCACCTGTTTCCACAAACTGGCAGGATGGGACTTAAAAATATAGTTAGCGTGCATGTCGGCAACTACCCAACTGCCATAACCCATTTCTTCACTTAATTGACCTGGAGACCAACCTGAATAGCCCACAAAAAAACGTATGTTATGCGGCTTAACCAATTCAGACTGGATGAGGAATTTCAGTTTTTCAAAATCACCGCCCCAATATACACCGCGACTCACCTCTACACTATCTTCCAATAAATTACCCAGGTTATGGATGTAATGAATAGTGTCCGTGGAGACGGGTCCCCCAAAATGAACTTCCGCCTTGAATTCTGGAAATCCAGCGATAAGTCCATCCACGTTCATTTTTAGGGGCTTATTCAAAATAAAACCCAGGCTACCTTCGGGAAGGTGCTCACACAAAAGGACCACTGACCTGCGGAAGTTAGGATCCGTCAAGAAAGGTTCGGCGAGTAAAATAACACCTTTATTTACTTTTACTTCTGGCATAATATTCAAGCCTAAATATAAAACATATGGCAGTATTACAATAATTTCATTTCAGTATTACCCAGGAAATACTAACTCGAATGAGCCGGAGCAGAATAAGATTGAGTGAGCGTTTAGGTGTGAGGGTAAAAAATTTATAAAACAAATAATTCAAAAAGGATAGGATTGCCAAACTTGTTTGACGGGACGTAAACTTTAAGTCATCGCGACCAATTAAGATAATTATAAATTGGCAAATTACTTGGACTTAATATAGTCAAGATATTATAAGCTAGAGGCATTAAAGAGCAAAAGCTGGAATATCGCGATTAATGCGTTTTACGAACCCGGTAAGAACCGTACCCGTTCCGCCTACTTCAATGAATTCGGTTGCTCCGGCGGCGATCATATTTTGTAGAATAGCCGTCCAGCGAACCGGAGCTGTAAGTTGGGCAATCAAATTTTTCTTAATAACTGCCGGATCTTGATATGGTTGGGCATCTACATTTTGATAAATAGGACATACAGGGCGATGAAATGGAGTTTGTTCAATGGCGGTTGCTAATTCTTCTCTAGCTGTGGCCATAAGTGGCGAATGGAAAGCGCCTCCTACGGGGATGATAATGGCTCTTTTAGCTCCGGCAGTTTTTAATGCCTCCACCGCTTGTTGCACTCCGGACAATGATCCGGAAATCACCAATTGTCCCGGGCAATTATAATTAGCCGGAACGACTGTTTCAGGAATACCGGCACATACTTTTTCTACTTGTTCATCCTCCAAACCTAAGACGGCGGCCATAGTTCCCGGTTGGTTGTCGCAAGCTTTCTGCATGGCCATGGCGCGACGATAGACTAATAACAGACCATCCTCAAAATCAAGTGCTTTAGCCGCCACCAGGGCTGAAAATTCTCCTAAAGAATGGCCGGCAACCATGTCCGGCTGGAAAGAATGACCGGCTAAAACAGCTTTAATCACGGCGTGTAAAAAAACGGACGGTTGGGTAACCCGAGTCTCTTTTAAGTCTTCCTCAGAGCCGGTAAACATGACGTGAGCCAGGTCAAAACCTAATAGATCGTTAGCCTGATGAAACAATTGGCGAGCTACCGGATACTGTTCATATAGGTCTTGTCCCATCCCGGTAAATTGGGAAGCTTGTCCGGGAAATAAATACGCTTTCATCACTTAGGTTTTTAACTCAATTCTGAGCTGATTAAATTTAAAAATTCGACTCGGGTTTCCGCCTTGCGAAACTCACCGGTGAAGGCGGAGGTGGTCGTTACGGAATTTTGTTTTTGAACGCCGCGCATCATCATGCATAAATGTCGTGCTTCAATAACCACTGCTGCACCTAATGGTTTAATTCCATCCTGGAGGCAGTTCAGAATTTCATGAGTAAGTCGCTCCTGAACTTGAAAGCGACGAGCGAATACATCCACTATGCGTGGTATTTTACTTAATCCAACTATTTTACCATTTGGAATGTAGGCGATGTGGGCTTTCCCAAAAAAAGGTAAGAGGTGATGCTCACATAAAGAGTATAATTCAATATCCTTTACCAGGACCATTTCACTATATTCTTCATCAAAAATCGCGGAATTTAGAATAGCCTGGGCATCTTGATGATAACCCTGGGTCAGGTACTGGATCGCTTTCGCCGCCCGTTCAGGCGTTTTGAGCAAACCCTGACGTTCCAAATCCTCCCCTATTCCATGAATGATGTCCCGATATCTGCCAGTCAGTTGCAGCGTTTGCTCCTCAGGGTAATTTTCATGTTTTTTATAATGCATCGCCACTCATATTAAACGTGTTAAAATCTGTCCTAAATAATGTTTTTTATACAGTAATGTTCACCAGCAGGGTGGTAAAAATATGGACTTGTTATTTGAAGAGCATCTTTTCGACACCGTTCCAATCGCCTGGAACGCCTGAGGCCAGGTTGGCAGCGGATTTATTTAAAAATAGTTTTACAATTTTATCATCCGGATTTTTTTCCAGGATACTCTCAAAAACTACACTGGCTCTAGAAAATGAGCGTTGGAAGTATAAATTTACTCCAAGCTTAAACTGGTCCAGAGTTTTAATTTTTAGTTCTTTTTGCAGAGCAATATCCCCATCAATACATTCATAAACACCGATTGGTTCTATTTTCCCTTTTACAACGACTTGCCCAAGATATCTAAAACAAAACTCAGTGTGTCCAGACGAAAGTATTTTATCATGAGTATCATCACTCAATACTATTTTAGCCCCATAGTATTTAGTAAGACTTTCCAAACGCGAAGCCGTATTAACCGCATCGGCAATAGTCGCAGCATCCATGCGTCGGGAGTCACCTATTATACCCATAATTAAGGGACCAATATGTAATCCTATGCCTATTTCTAAGGTTCTGCGTCCTTGGATCAACCTATCCTGATTATAGTTTTGCACGGCTATTTGCATAGCCACTGCGGCTTGGAGGGCATCAGCAGGCAACGCTGGAAATAAGGCCATCACCCCATCACCGAGATATTGGTTTACAAAGCCGTGATTCTTAATAATTACCGGACCAATCCTTCCATGAAAAGCATTCACAAAACGATAGTTATCTTCCGGGGTCATACTTTCGGCCAATCCGGTATAATCCCGGATGTCGGCGAACATGACGGTAACTTCTCTTTGGATAAAATCGCCCAACGTCACCTCAGTAATACGTTCGCGGCCTAAAGCGTGTAAAAATTCGTTAGGGACGAACCGGCCGGTGGCTTCAAACACCATCCGCAAGTCCAACTGGGTGCGAATACGGGCTAATAACTCGTCTTTGGAAAAGGGTTTAGTTAAATAGTCATTTGCACCCAACGACAATCCCTCAATAATATCCTGAACTTGATCCTTGGCGGTGATCATAATGATCGGTAATTCAGAAGGCAAGAACTTTTCCCTGATTTTCCGGCAAACCTCATAACCACTCATGACAGGCATCATAATATCCAAAAGCACTAAGTCTATTTTGTCTCCGGCAAATATAAGTTCCAGAGCTTCAGCGCCATGCGCAGCCTGGATAACCTGATAATGGTGTTGCTCCAATTGATTTTTTAAGACCCGCCGGACGACGGCCTCATCATCTACAATCAAAACACAACCATGGGTTTCAGATTGCACTGGGCTGGTAGGGTTAATTTCACCCTGATTATTGACCAGATTTGTTTCGGTTAAGACTTGGAGTGGCGCCAATTGATTCTCGGATTGGACTGGCATATCCGTATATAAAGGCATGGTGAAATAAAATGTCGAGCCTTGTTTGAATGTGGACTCAAACCAAAGGGTTCCGCCATGTAATTCCACCAAACGTTTGGTAATACTTAAACCCAATCCGGTTCCACCGTGACGCCGCGTCAGTGAATCGTCGACTTGCACGAATTCTTTAAATATCCAGGGTTTTTTTTCTGCTGGGATGCCTGAGCCAGTATCCTGAACATATATGGTAACCTGATCGGTATCCGGCAATAAAATAGCTCCGACTTTAACAGATCCTACTTCGGTAAATTTGATACCATTTCCGATGAGATTATACAATATTTGTTGCAAGCGGTTCTCATCGGCTTTTAAAGCCGGCAGACCTGGAGGGACACTATTTTCAAGAATTAAGGACTTCCCTTTAATCAAAGGCTGGTTATGTTTAATAATCAGTTCAACCAGTGCATGCAGGTTAACCGGGGTAAGAACCAATGAAATATCCTGATGTTTTAATTTGGAAAAATCCAAGAGATCGTTAACGAGATTAGACAAACGTTTTCCTGATGCAACGATCAAGCCCAGGTCTTCCTGTTGTGCCGGATCTTTAATTTTTTCTTGAAGTGCTTCACTCAGGCCAATTATACCTTGCAACGGTGTCCGTAGTTCATGGGAGGTATTGGCTAAAAATTGATCCTTGAGGCTATCCACTTTGCGTAATTCCGCAGAAACTTGTTGTTCGGCGGTGGCTTTTGCCTCCAGCGCTTGTTGTTTTTCAAGATATATTTTACGGGCCCGGATGCCGATCATGGCGGCAACCAAGGTGATGAAAATTAATTCACCCAATTGCATACTTAAATAAACTGAAGCATACAAAGGGTCCAACGCCGGTGCGCCCAGACCATGTTCGTGTAATCCGATGGTATAGGGAAAGTGAGGCTGGAGGAAATGCATTAAAACCAAACGGCCCTGCACATAACTTGCCAGGACCGTGCTGGAAGAAGGAATCATAACTGAAACAAACAACAACCAGGCACCGGGTATTTTTTTATAAATCGCCCACACAGGCAGGAAAAAAATACCCAGAAATAAGAAAATGTACATTAATGCCAAAATCAAGATACTGAGGTTCGAAACAATAATTAAATACCGCTCGTCTATGCCGTTGGCAGTAAATAAATCGAATCCATAGTCAACAACCAAGCCGATCGCGCGGAAAAAAATTAATCCCATAAATAACCCATGCAGTAACTTCTGAAATCGAGGCAGGTGTTTATCCAGAGCTAAATATGTTCGTTCAAAATGCAGGACTGCATACGCTACTATTATTGGAGTCAAAGCCGCCAACAAATATTCCAAATAATACCACTGCGGAAAAATATGTACGAAACTGCGCATAGGACCTCCGGCTATATCGTACAATAATAGTCCGGAGTTGGTCAGCAAATAATAGAGCAGGATTTTTTCCCGGTTCCACCAAAATAGCAGCAATGCAAAAATAATTTGGGTCAACAAAAATCCTTGAAATGGTAAAAACCATTGGTTCTTTTCCTGTTTTGCCAGCAGAGTGGAGGGATCCTCCTGCCTGATGATAAATTTTTGCTGTAAAGGCAAGGTAAATACCGGGAAATTGCTGCGCACGCGGGCAAAAAACACCAAGGTATCCTGATCAAAAAACGGCGGATCAAAATAATTATGATAATTGGAGTAAATTTTCAAACGTTGTGCGGTAGCCAGACCACTTATGTGCCGGTGATAAACACCAACACGATCGGGTAAATACAACTCGATGTGCGACCAGTTTTGTAATTGAATGAGTCCTGGATTGCCCGGGGTGTTTCTAATAAGACTACCGCGCAGCCAATACGTGGCTCGGCGGTCAAATTTCTCACCGGATGGCATTTTTCCATTGACCAGCCAAAAAGCAGGATCCCGGATGTCCGTAAAAGTGTACCCCTGATCTGGAACATAGAGCAGGCATGCTTCAAAAATACTGTCAGCAGGCAACCCGGACAATGTGCATGAAGGTAAATGCTGGGCACCGGCGTTCCACAGGTGAAAACAACTATAAATGTGAATTATAATTACCCTGAAAATTAACTTCATCACCAAATGGTGTTTCCACCTTTAAAAATAAATCAGCCGGCCCATAGGATCATTTGACTTCAGAGAGACCAAGAGATGATCTTTATCACCATCCACAGGCCGGAGGACCGGGAAATTTAGAATCGAACTATGATAACTTACAAATCCTTGATTATGGACCAGTTATCCCCAATTTAGTCCGGCAAAAACGGCGATTGGTCTATTTTTAGCAACTGTATATCAGGCATTGGCTTTAATTATTAATAAACCCTCTAAATTTGAGAGTGCGAATGGATATGGTAGGACAAAACAAGCGGACCAGAAATAAACTCTGGACTATGGATAGATGGGTGTATCACGTGCTGGCGTGGCTTGCTCTTTTTTTCTTGTTCCTGCCGTTAGCTTCATCGGTTTTATCTAACCTTCTTTTATTTGTTTTTTTAGTGGTGGTGGTATACGTTAATCTGCAACTTCTGATCCCTCAATTTTTATCTAAAAACTTTTTCCTCTACACCGTTTACCTGATCAGCTTTTGTTTCCTGCTGGCACCCATTAACCTGGCTCTCAAGAATATTCTTAATCCAGGTGTTATTGACCTGGAAGGGGTCATGAGCATTTTTCTGATTTATTTTTTTATAGCCGGCAGTGTCACTGTGATTAAGATCACTAAAGATTGGTTAAAAAGCCAAAAATCTACAGTTGAGATCGAAAAAACCAGCATTCAAACTGAACTTAAGTATCTGAAAGCTCAAATAAATCCCCATTTCCTGTTTAATACGCTTAACAATTTATATGCACTCACTCTAAAAAAGTCAGATAAAGCTCCTGACATCGTGATCAAACTTTCGGAGATGTTGCGTTACATGTTATATGAGTGTAATGAAAAACGGGTGCCTCTGATGAAAGAAATTAAATACATCCAAAATTATATAGAACTGGAAAAATTGCGTCAAGGAGAGAAAGCCAACATAAATTTTGAAATAAAAGGTGAAATCCGAGATCAAAAAATAGCCCCTTTCATGTTTATTCCTTTCCTGGAGAATAGCTTCAAACATGGCTTGAACCGGGGTATAAATGATGGCTTTGTGAACATATACGTGGAAGTACAACCTGATGAAGTGCATTTTGAAATAGAAAATAACAAACCCCAGATGAACGTATTAGCGGGTGCCAGCAAAGTAGGCGGCATAGGATTAATTAATGTAGAACGACGCCTAAATCTGATTTATCCGGATGCCCACAAGTTGACTTTACAGGATTCGCCGGATATTTATAAAGTTTCATTAGATTTAACTCTTGATACTGTGTTATGAATAAGTTGAATGTTATTATTGTAGATGATGAGCCGTTGGCTTTGGATGTTTTGGAGACTTTTGTCACCCGCGTACCGGAATTAAACCTGGTCAAACGGTGTAACAACGCCTTTGAAGCCAACGAAGCTATTAATAACCACCAGATTGATTTAATTTTTTTAGACATCCAAATGCCCCAATTAACCGGCATTGATTTTCTAAAATCCCTGACGCATCCGCCAATGGTCATCTTCACCACCGCTTATTCGAATTACGCCATTGAAGGATTTGAACTTGACGCAGTGGATTATTTATTAAAGCCGATCGCCTTTGAACGGTTTATGAAAGCAGTAAACCGAGCCATCGAGAACCAACGCGCTCAAACCGGCCCGGCCATGGAAGAAGCAGAAGAAAAGGACTACATCTTCATTAAAGCCGATAAAAAATTAGTCCGGGTAAAATTCGAAGACATTGTATACATCGAAGGTCTGAAGGATTATGTCATCATTCGCCTGGATACCTCCAGAGTAATTACCTTACAAACGATGAAAAGTCTGGAAGACAAATTACCAATCAATAAATTCAAACGTATCCATCGTTCTTACATCGTAAACATCAACAAGATAGAGGCTATCGTGGGCAATATGGTCGAGGTGATGGAAAAAGGACAACCCAAGCATCTGCCCATAGGTAAAAACTACCGCGATGAATTGTTAGACATGATCAACGAGAACAAACTTTAACCCATCTTACCAAGTGTTTTAAAAGCTGAGTTCGAATCCATTCTGGGCGCCAAAATAGCTCTGGTAAAACCAGTACCCGGCGGAGACATTAGCCAAGCCTGTAAATTAGAAACAAAAGTTGGTGCATGGTTTCTCAAATGGAGTGATTACCCAATGGCTGGAGAAATCCTGGAAGCGGAAGCCAGGGGATTGGAATTTTTGCTCGGGCAAGGGGTAATCAACGCACCAAAGCCGACTCATGTAAGACGTATAGAAAAGTTTGCTTATCTAAGTTTACCGTGGATTAATGCCCAGCCTAAAACTGCGCTTGGGAATACCCATTTAGCCGAACAATTAGCAAAATTACATCAATGCCAAGCGGACCAGTTTGGGTGGGATGAAGATAACTTCATTGGATTTTTAACACAATCCAACAATCCCCACAAAAATTGGGCGGAATTTTTTATTCTGGAAAGACTAGAACCACAAATAAAACTGGCCTGTAACCAGGGTTACTTTCTCCAAGAATCTTTGACTAAGTGGGATAAATTATGGCAAATAATTGAAAACCTTTTCCCTCAAGAGCCGCCAACTTTGCTGCATGGAGACTTATGGAGTGGGAACTGGATAGAAGATGAGGATGGCAAGGCATGGTTTATAGATCCATCCGTTTATTATGGGCATCGTGAAATGGACCTGGCGATGACACGGTTGTTTGGCGGATTCTCCAAAGAATTTTATCATGTTTATGGAACGCATCATCCTTTGGCGCCGGGGTGGGAAAAACGATTACCCATCGCCCAATTATATTACATTTTGGTGCATGTAAATTTATTCGGTGGGCATTATGTCCAGCAGGCATTGACCATCAGAAATAAATTGGTGTAAAAATAACCGGGCGGTGTAAAAGCCAAATTCCAAACATCGCCAGGAAGGTTTAGATCCTCACTTTGGGCTGAATTAAGGGCAATTTTCTGCGCTCAGGCCTGTTGATAAAACGGTCTAATCAGGATTTTTTTTAATTATAATCTGTATCTTACCAGTCGGAAGAATTTTCCTTAAGGTTAATAAAAATCCTATGCAAAGAAGAGAAATTATTAAGAGGTTGGGGATGTTGCCTATCGCAGGAACAGTGGCCCATCTAAGCGAGCCTGGTGATTTTGGTTCTGTTTCAGAAGGCCCGGAGATCTATAATTCCATCGGGGTTGAAACAATCATCAACTGTCGGGGCACATTTACCATCATTGGAGGGTCCATCGAAAGGCCGGAAGTCATTGCTGCCATGGAAGCAGCCTCAGGCTATTTTATTCAATATGATGAGTTGGCAGCGGGCATTGGCAAACGTTTGGCTGAACTGACCGGCGCCGAATGGGGCATAGTTTCAGCGGGGTGTGCAGCCGGATTAAAACACGTGACAGCAGCATGTGTCACCGGGGGTAATCCTGAAAAATTACTCAAAATACCTGATCTGACCGGGATGCAAAAAACAGAAGTAATCATACCACGCCACTCCCGGAATGCTTACGACCATGCTGTGCGCAACATCGGCGTGTCAATAATAACAGTTGAAACTGCGGAAGAAATGAAGCAAGCCATCAGCCCGCGCACCGCCATGATGTATATGATTACCAGCCCGACTTCGGGTACAGGGCAGCCGCTATCTCTGGAAGTGATGGCAGAGATAGCTAAACCCCACAATATTCCCATCCTGTGCGATGCAGCAGCAGAAAACCTGACCATACCTAATGTGCATTTAAAACGGGGTGCCACCATTGTGGCCTATAGCGGTGGTAAAGCCCTGTGTGGCCCGCAATGTGCCGGATTGGTGATTGGCCCGAAGGATATCCTGATGTCTGCATGGCAAGCCAGTTCACCTCATCATGGGCCAGGCCGGGATAATAAAGTAGGGAAAGAAGAAATGTTAGGCATGCTGGCTGCGGTAGAAACGTGGGTTAAACGGGATCACGCTGCTGAGTGGAATCGTTGGTTGGACTGGTTAGATGTCATCAGCAAAAAAGTGACCCAGATTTCGGGTGTAACCACAAAAATCACCCAACCGGCAGATCTTTCCAACCATGCGCCGGTCCTGCATGTGCAATGGGACCCTAACCGATTAAACATTACCGGTTATGAGGTGGCGGAAGAGGTTGGACGCAAAAAGCCCCGGCTGGCCGTGGGACATGGGGATGCGGAAGGATTAACCTCCATAAATATTACTCCCAACCAAATGCAGCCTTATCAAGTGGCCATTGTAGCTGACCGCATTCATGGCGTACTTTCTCAAAAAAGACCTGCAAAGACGACCACCCTCAAAGCTGCTCAAGCAGATCTCAGCGGCCCTTGGGAGTTCATCATGCAGTATTTTTCCAGTACTAGTAAACACACCATGTTTCTGAAGCAAGACGGCAACTGGATAGAAGGTTCACACCGCAGTGATTTTGCTACCCAGGAAGTGGTGGGGATGATGGAAGGCCACCTAATAAAATTACACAGCGCTTACAGGGCGCCTGGTGACGGCATAACGTTTATGTTCAGCGGCCAACTGGAGAATAATACAATAAAAGGAGATGTTTACCTGGGTGAATACTTAACTGCAACCTTCACGGCAAATCGAATGATATATAAACGCGAGAAAAAACCTGTCCTCATCCCAGGAGGTCCCCCCCTGGCCACTTAAACTGTGTCAATAAATAATTTTTTATCAGATTTAACTTTTATGAAAAGAAGACTTTCCAGTTTAGCCGTGTGCTTATGCCTAATATTAGTGCAAAGCATTGCCCAGGAATATGATGTTTTGATCAAAGGCGGTCACGTGTTAGATAGCAAAAATAACCTGGATGGTGTGATGGATGTAGCCATAATAGGTCAGAAAATAGCCAAAGTTGCTACCAATATACCGCTCAACCAAGCAAAACAAGTTATCCAGGCCCAGGGATATTATGTTACTCCCGGTTTAATTGATATGCATGTACATGTCTTTTATGGCACCGATATCACCAGTTATATAGCCAATGGACCAACCAGTGTCCAACCGGATGGTTTTACCTTCCGGGCGGGAGTAACCACCGTCGTGGATGCCGGATCCTCCGGATGGCGAAACTTTCGTCAATTCAAGACCCAGACCATCGATCAGGCTCAAACCAGGGTGTTAGCTTTGTTAAATATTGTGGGTACGGGGATGTATGGGCGGTTTGAAGAGCAAGACAAAAGCGACATGAACCCCGAGATGACTGCCTATATGGCCAAAAAATTATTTCCTAATTACATCGTAGGTATTAAAGCCGCCCATTATTGGGGTGGATTTCATCAGGTAGATCAGGCGGTAGAAGCCGGTAAATTAAGTGGTCTGCCGGTCATGGTGGATTTTGGTGAACACGAACCTCCCAACTCGCTGGAGGCGCTTTTTATGCAACATTTACGTCCGGGAGATATCTTCACCCACACCTTTTCACTAGGACCCAAGGGACGTGAAAATGTCGTGGATGAACATGGTCAGGTAAAACCCTATGTCTTCGCTGCCCAAAAAAGAGGGATTGTGTTTGATGTAGGGCATGGTGGAGGAGCCTTTTCCTGGCAGCAAGCTGCACCGGCTGCTCAGCAGGGATTTTGGCCGGATGTGATCAGCACCGATTTACACACCCAAAGTATGAATGGTGGCATGAAGGACTTGACGAATGTCCTCAGCAAATTTTTAAGCCTGAAGATGTCTTTAAAAGATGCCATCCATAAAGCGACCTGGAGACCTGCCCAGGTCATCAATCGGCCGGACCTGGGCCATTTAAGTGAAGGCGCAGAGGCAGACCTAGCCATATTTTCACTACGTCAGGGTAATTTTGGTTTCCTGGATGTTCGTCGTTTAAAATATCCCGGTACTCAAAAACTGGAAGCCGAAGTAACCATCCGCTCCGGTAAAGTCGTTTGGGATTTAAATGGCCTGGCTTCGACCTTATGGAATGCTAAATAAGGACAGCTCATCATGACTAAATGTACTAACCAAGATCGAACCATCCCAGCCTATTTCCAGGTGGTTTTTTTTGCGATCAGCTTAAGCTTACACGCGCAGCCTTATGACCTGATCATCAAATCAGGTAGAGTCCTGGATGCCAAAAATCAGCGCAACGACATCCTGGATGTAGCCATTACCGGAAATAATATTGTCCTGATTTCTACCGCTATTCCCGCTGTCGAAGGAAAAAAAGTCATTGATGCTCAAGGACTTTTGGTTTGTCCTGGCCTAATAGATGTTCATACCCACGTGTTTGTAGGCAGTAAACCCGGCGTCTTCGCTGATGGTATCAACAGTTTATCACCTGATGATTTTAGTTTTAAATCCGGGGTGACTACAGTGGTAGATGCCGGCACGAGCGGTTGGCGTAATTTCGCCCAATTCAAAAATCAGGTCATCGATAAAAGCCGGACCCGTATCCTGGCTTATCTCAACATTGCAGGGGGAGGCATGCAAGGTGATCCGATGCAACAGGATATCTACGATATGGACCATCAAAAAACGTCAAAAACCATCCTGGAAAATACTGAGATCCTGGTGGGCGTAAAAATTGGTCATTACGAAGGAAGATCCTGGACGCCGTTTGATCTGGCTCTTCAAGCGGCAACTGAAGCTCATGTACCTTTATTTGTAGAATGTCACCTGCCTCAATATTCCTTGGAAGAGCAGCTAATTAAGATGCGGCCAGGGGATATGATTACCCATAGTTATGAGAAAGTGTCTGAACGAATGTCGGTAATTGATGATCATGGCCAAGTCCGTCCTTTTGTAATCAAAGCCAGAGATCGGGGCGTCCTCTTCGATGTGGGACATGGAGGAGCAGGGTTTTGGTTCAGTGAGGCGGTTCCGGCCGTCCAACAAGGTCTATGGCCCAATTCTTTTGGGACTGATTTGCACCGCTTTAGTATGAATGCCGGGATGAAAGATATGCTTAATGTCATGTCAAAATTCCTTAACATGGGCATACCGCTTGTTGATGTGTTGGAGCGGGCTACCTGGAAGCCGGCACAAGCCATTAAACGCTTCGATTTGGGGCATCTCAGTCCGGGTTCTCCAGCCGACCTATGTATCTTGCGGGTGCGCGAGGGAAATTTTGGTTTCGTGGATGCCGGAGGAAATCGCCTGGATGGGCATCAAAAACTTGAAGTCGAAGTTACCATTAAAGATGGCAAAGTGGTTTGGGATCTGAACGGACTTTCGGCAATTCCTCTTAAAAAATAAGCTCGGTTTAATGATGTTAACCAGATTGGTATTCTTTTCTTTCCTCTTAAGTTTATGGCAATGCCGGCCGAATGGCACACCTGCATTAAAATCCGATCCGGGATTTGGAGGCTTATCCTTACCGGAAGGGTTTGGCGCTCTGGTAGTGACTGATAGTTCGGGACGCGGCAGACACCTGGCTGTTCGGTCCAATGGTGATGTGTATATAAAACTCTCTTCGTCAGATAGTGAAGTGGGTGGCATTGTCGCCTTGCGGGATACTACTGAGGATGGTAAAGCCGACCAGCTGATCCGTTTTGGTTGGGTAGATAGCATACGGGGTACTTACGGAACCACCATGCTCATCTATGGAGGTCATCTCTATTTTGCATCAGCCCTGGGCGTTTACCGGAAACAATTCCTGAATGATAGCGAGTTGGTCCCCTCCGGTCCGACAGAAACGGTGCTACTAGACGATCATGCTCACGGAACTCATTGGCACATCACTAAACCGATGGCCTTCGATCGAAGCGGTGCCATGTATGTCCCTTTTGGAGCACCCTCCAATTCCTGCCAGGACCTCAGCAAAACCCCAAATGGAGCCTCTGGCGGCGTTGGATTAGACCCCTGTCCGGAATTAGAGCTACATGGCGGAATCTGGAAATTTCCCGCCAATCGTTTGAATCTTAGGCAAAACGATGGAGTAAAAGTTGCTACTGGCCTGCGTAGCATTGTCGGAATGCAAATCTCCCCACTGGATGATCAGTTATATGTAGTCATGCATGGACGGGATAACTTGTACAGTTTGTACCCTGACCGGTACACCGCCTGGCAAAACGCTTTGCTCCCGGCGGAAGAATTGATAAAGGTTAAGCCCGGAGCCCACTATGGCTGGCCGTATTGTTATTATGATCAGATGGAAGGCAAGATGATGTTAGCGCCGGAATACGGCGGTAATGGGCAAATCACCTCTGCCCGCTGCGATACTATGGAAGTGCCTCTAATGGGTTTTCCTGGGCATTGGGCTCCTAACGATATCTTGTTTTATCAGGGCCATCAGTTTCCTGATCGTTACCGGCAGGGTGTTTTTATTGCTTTTCATGGTTCAACCAACCGGACACCTTATCCTCAGGCCGGGTATTTTGTGGCCTTTGTGCCATTTCAAAATAATCAGCCTACCGGCTGGGAGGTTTTTGCTGATGGTTTTGCCGGGGTTGACACCATTGTGAACACCCGAGATGCCAAATATCGACCTGTGGGTTTAGCAGAAGGACCGGATGGGTCACTTTATATTTCCGATTCTAATAAAGGAAAAATCTGGAGGGTCTTTTTTACTGGAAATAAGGCCAATTTTGGAGAAAAGCAATTAGCCCTGATGGAACAACGGAAAGAAAAAACTCATCTTAAATCCCCGGATCCCCAGAAAGATGACCTGCAGGCACATCTCGACGGTGGTGAAAAATTGTACAACACCTTTTGTGGCACTTGTCATCAAATGGATGGTCAAGGTGCAGCTGGCCGCTTCCCGACGTTGGTAAATACAGATTGGGTCAGTGGAAATAAAGAACGCCTGATCCGTTTAACCCTCTTCGGCCTGCAAGGAAAAATAGAGGTAAATGGGGAAGTCTATGATGGCGTGATGCCACCGCATAATTTTCTGAATGATGAAGAACTGGCCAATATATTGACCTATATCCGCCAAAATTTTGATAACCACAGTTCTCCGGTCACACCAGACGAAATAAAGCAGCTGCGTCAAATCACAGCTCAGTAATTTTTTTGACTTCACAGGAATGTTGATACATCTGTTTCTTCTGTGAGGAGAATTACATACTCTACCAATGGGTCATTGTTTCTTTGTGTAATAAAACAAGACCATGAGTTATTATTTCAGTAAACGAATGAAGGGAGTAACTTTTGAAGAAGCTCTTGAAACAGTCAAAGAAGCATTAAAAAATGAAGGTTTCGGCATCATCACCGAAATCAACATCAAAGACACCTTTAAAAATAAATTACAGGTTGATTTCCGGCCTTATCGCATCCTCGGTGCCTGTAGCCCCCATCACGCCCATGCCGCCATCAGCAGTGAAGATAAATTAGGGTTGTTTCTACCCTGTAATGTAGTGGTTCAAGAATTAAAAGAAGGTATTGAAGTGGCGGCAGTCGATCCGGTGGCTTCGATGATGGCCGTTTCTAATCCGACACTAGGTGGCATAGCCCAGGAAGTGCGTCAAAAATTGGAACATGTGATCGCGGCATTGTAAACTTAATACGGATATTGGAAGGGTAATCTTTTGGTTTTTCGATTACCCTTTTTTTATTTAATCGCTGGTACCACCGGTAACAGAATATGGGATAATTGCTGGCCGCCATGATGGATGGTCTGATGTGCTATGCGTAGCTCAGCATTTTCTCCCAAAGGCGCCCCGGTATTCGGATTGCGATCGAATTGCGGAAAATTACTGGAGGTTATGTCTACCCGCAGCCGATGTCCGGGTAAAAATACATTAGCCGTCGGAGTCATATCAATGTCGTAAGCATAAGTTTCCCCCGGTTTTAATAATTTAGGTTTATCCAGTCCTTCTCTGAAACGCGCTCTTATGATACCCTCCGAAATCGGCATGGCAAACCCATCCGGATAAACATCCACCAGTTTAATCATCCAATCGGTATCCGGTCCATCCGTCGTAGAAAAGAGCTTAATTTTTATGGGTCCCGCGATGGTTACAGCTGTATCCAGAAAAGCGCTGGTGTAGACTAACACGTCTTCCCGTTGTTCGATCAACCGCTGATCTTTTGGACCGGCTGCCGTTGGCGAACCACAGCAATTATTACCTCCCCAAGTCTTAACTGGTTGCGACGGATCATAGTGGTAATGGTCCCGGTCCGTTCGTACTGGTGGTGCAGCCACTAATGCACCATCTCCCCGCACTGAATTTGCGCCCCTATCGGAAGTTAAATAATATGGTTTATACATTGTACCTGGCATAGGCCAATCCTGCTCATCGCGCCAGCGGTTTATACCCATATAAAACAAACGAACAGGGGGCTCCTGGTCCAAACCATTGCGGATACCTTTCAAGTGAAAATCGAAATAACGCTGCTCTAATTCAAACTGATCAATATGGGCTTGCGGGGTAAAATCAACATCACCGAATTTTTGAGTGGATCCATGTCCCCAGGGGCCAATAATCATCCGGGATGCAGACCTGGCATATGCGGATCCTCCTTTGTTTTTCATGCCCACATACCCATTTACAGTACCGACCAAAAAAATATCAAACCATCCACCAAAGGTGTAAGCCGGGACTGTAATTTGTTGAAAACGCTCTTCGTCACTGATAGTTTTCCAATAATCGTCATAACTTTCATGTTTCAACCAATCGCGATAATGTTGAACGGCATAACCTGCACTTTGCAGATCACCATCTTTCAAAGGCAGATGCATAAGGATATTGTCGTATTTTAACTCTTCCGGAGTATAAGCCTCCGTATGCCAATATTGCGGGAGCATAATGCGATTAGGCATACGTACTACCCCCCAACCGTAGTTAAAACTGAGGCGAAATGCACCACCCATGCTAATCCAGTTGGCGTAAATATTCGTGGAGGCTAATACAGGGAATATGGCCACTAAATGTGGAGGTTTTAAACTTGCTGCTTGCCACTGATTGTGGCCTAAATAGCTCCCCCCTTGGGTACCAACCTTGCCATTAGACCACGATTGAATCGCTGCCCATTCAATAGCATCATAGCCATCTTTAGCTTCATCACGAAACGGCTCCCACCTTCCTTCACTTTCGTAGCGGCCGCGCACATCGAAGAGGGCTACGGCATACCCATGTTGAGCATATTTGATCATCGTTTGATGCATGCCATCTCTCTGTAATCCATAAGGGGTGCGCACGACAATAGTTGGGTAACGTCCCTCCGGCTTAGGTAAATAAATATCTGCATATAATGTTACTCCATCACGCATCTTAGCCGGTTGATGCCGGAGAATTCTTATTTCATTGAGATAATGAACATCTACATTCGCTTCAACTCCCTGGCAGAAGAAGAGCACTATCAACAAGTAACAGAGTGATTTAGCAGTTGTAATTGCACTAAAAACACGATAATAGTTCATGGCAAGGGAATTAATATTTTTAGTTTTCAAATTGAAAGCAATTATTAATAAGAGAGAAATTTCTGTTTATCTTACTCAGGAAATAATCGCTGGTTAAACTATAAAATAGGTGCCAAACCACCAACCTTCTAACTCATCTTTCTTTGTGAACAGAGCTCATTTGTTTCTTCCTCCCGGTATTTCGAAGATTGTTCTCTTGGGCATAAGCGTATGCCTTAATTGTTCCCTTTTTGCTCAGGTCAACTTTATAGCTGCAGAACCCATCTGGCCCCAAGGCAGAGAACTGGATAAAAACCTTACCTGTGGATTTTGGGCCCCGTTTCAATTTAGTAGCTCTAAACCCCTGGTTTTAAAAATTGCAGCGTCCAGTATATACCGGGCCTTTCTTAATGGACAATTTATTGCCCATGGTCCGGCGAGAGCAGGTCACGGGTATTACCGGATGGATGAAATTCCGCTGAATGCCTGGTTGAAACCTGGAAAAAATATTCTGGCCATTGAAGTGGCCGGTTATAATGTTAATTCGTATTATCTGTTGGATCAGCCTGCTTTTTTACAAGCGGAGGTGATTTCAGGTCAACAAGTTTTGGCAGCGACAAGAGCCACTCATAATGATTTTCAAACTCTGGAATTAAGCTACCGGGTGCAAAAAGTACCCCGCTATTCCTTCCAAAGACCCTTTATTGAATATTACATCCAACAGCCGAAAACAACGGCCTGGAGAACCTCTCCAACGCTTGTTTCGAACCTCGTTTGTATAAAAACAGCACCAAAGGCATTGATTCCAAGAGGGGTCGGCTATCCGGCTTATGCCTTAATATATCCATCCGAACGCCTTTCAGCGGGGAAAGTAATTCAGCAGATTAAAAGAAACTCCTATTGGAAGGATCGGTCCCTTACCGACATAGGGCCTAAATTAGGCGGATTCTCCGAAGACCAGCTTGCCCTCAATCCGGCTATCGCCTTACAGGAAATGGATTTTTCCCCGCAACGCCATCCGGCCCAGAAGTTTCAGGGTGAAAAAACTCCGCTAAGTTTAACGCCCCTCTCCTATCAAATCGTGGATTTCGGAAAAAATCTCACTGGATTTATGGGGACAAAATTGCAGGTGGTGAAAGGTGGAAGACTATTAATCACGTTTGATGAAATTTTAACGCGAGGAGACGTAGACTTTAAAAGATCAGGGACCATCAATGCCTTAACCTACGATTTGGCTCCGGGCTATTACGAATTAGAATCATTCGAACCATACACGGCCCGCTACTTGAAATATATTACGACGACAGCCGACATAAAAATTAAAAGTATTTACCTCCGGGAACTGGCTAACGCCGAAACCCAACAGGCCTTATTCACCAGTTCCGATAACCAGCTGAATCGCATTTTTACTGCCGGTATCCAGACTTTCCGCCAGAACACGACGGATCTTTTTATGGATTGTCCATCCCGGGAACGCGCTGGTTGGTTATGCGATAGTTATTTCACGGCCAGAGTAGCTCAGGATGTCAACGGGCACGCGCAAGTGGAACGAAATTTTTTTGAAAATTATGCCCTTCCGGATTCCTTTGCTCATCTTCCGGCCGGCATGTTACCCATGTGTTATCCGGCGGACCATTATGACGGTGTATTTATTCCCAACTGGTCTTTGTGGTTCATACTCCAGCTCCAGGAATATGGACAGCGCAGCCGCGATAGGGTGTTGATCCAGCGTCTTAAACCCAAAGTGGTGGATTTGCTGCAATACTTTGAAAAGTTTAAAAACGAAGACGGACTATTGGAGAATTTGGAAAGTTGGGTATTTATAGAATGGTCGGCAGCCAATGATTATGTTCAGGATGTCAATTATCCCACCAACATGTTGTACGCGGCAGCCCTGCACGCCGCCGGGCAACTTTATGGTGTAGAGGGTTGGTTATATGAAGCTGAGGACATTCGCCAGACCATCCGCAAACAAGCTTTTAACGGCCAATTTTTTGTAGATAATGCTGTTCGCTCAACCAGGACCAGACGTCTGGAGCTAACCACCCATATGACCGAAGTGTGTCAGTATTTTGCTTTTTATTTTGAAGTGGTTACACCTTATTCTCACCCAACACTATGGGAAAATTTAGTACAACACTTTGGCCCGGGACGGCTGCAAACAAAATATTTTCCGGAAGTGCACATGGCCAATGCCTTTGTCGGGAATTATCTGCGGCTGGAATTATTGTCGCGTTATAAACAACACGCCAAATTGTTGCAGGAAAGTATCGCCTACTTCGATTATATGGCCCGCGAAACCGGAACATTATGGGAAAATATTTCCTCTACCGCCAGTTGTAATCACGGCTTTGCTTCGCACATAGTACACGTCATCTATCGCGACATTTTGGGCTTAAAACGTATTGATCCTATTGGTAAAAAAGTGGTGATACAATTTAACGATATTCCTTTGAATACCTGCCAGGGCCAATTGCCTTATGGTCGGGACATCATCAAAATATCGTGGCAAAAGATTGATGAACAATTGTTGCATCACATTCAAATTCCTCAGGGTTATACCTTAGAAATAGAAAATAATTCCAAATTACCGCTCAGCACCAAATTGGATTTCCATTGATATAAACAGACTATTTTTTTTGAAGGCCAATTCAATAAAAACATTCTTAAAAAAAATTAACTCCTCCGTACTTATGAATCACGAAGCAAAGCTTACCCTATCTCAGATATTTAGTTTCCCGGTCCTGGTGGCGGCCTTAGGCTATCTGGTGGACATGTATGATTTGTTTATATTCAGCATAGTCCGGGTCCCTAGTCTGAAAGCTTTGGGACTGAATGAAGATCAATTGCTTTCAGAAGGTGTGTTTTTGCTCAACATCCAAATGGCTGGACTTTTAATTGGCGGGATAACCTGGGGCATCCTGGGTGATAAACGTGGCCGGTTATCCGTCTTGTTTGGATCTATCCTTATCTATTCGCTGGCCAATATCGGCAACGGATTTGTACAAACCCTAGAACAATATGCAGTGTTAAGGTTTATCGCCGGCTTCGGGTTGGCCGGTGAACTCGGTGCAGGCATAACCTTGGTTGCGGAAATTTTACCCAAATCCATCCGCGGTTATGGAACAACTTTGGTGGCCACCATGGGCGTACTGGGAGCCATCCTGGCTTATGTGATTACCTATTTGTTTGCCTGGCGCATGGCCTATTGGATTGGCGGTGGATTGGGTTTGTTATTGTTGTTGATGCGCTTGAAAGTCCTGGAATCCGGCTTGTTCGACCGATTGAAGTCCACCCGGGTTAAGCGGGGCAACCTCTGGCAGTTGTTCAGTCAGAAGAAGCGCGCTATAAAATATATCAATAGCATTCTCATCGGATTACCGATCTGGTTCACGGTAGGTATTCTCATCACTTTTTCGCCGGAGTTCGCCAAAGCTTTAGGTGTCTCTGTTTCTGTCGTGGCCGGCAAAGCGGTGATGATCTTTTTTATCGGCCAGGTGGCCGGGGACATTTTCAGCGGGTTAGGGAGTCAATACTTTCAGAGCCGCAAAAAAATGATCCGTTTGTTTATTCTGGGCTCTCTGGCTTTTGTCCTGGTCTACTTATATGCCCCGGTTTCCTCGTCCACCGGATTTTATGTGTTGTGTGCTTGTTTAGGTTTTTTTAATGGCTATTGGACGCTGTTTGTCACCCTGGGTGCAGAACTGTTCGGTACCAACCTGCGCGCCACGGTAGCCACCAGTACCCCGAATTTTGTGCGCGGATCGGTCATCCCCATGACCACCTTGTTCTTATGGGCCAAGAGCCACTGGGGTATTTTGCAGAGCGCTTTGCTGGTGGCAGCCCTGGCTTACGGTATCGCTTTATTTTGTTTAATGTTTTTGGAAGAGACCTTTGCTAAAGATCTGGATTATCTGGAGCAGGATTAAATACTATCTTAAAAATATGGTCTCTAAGTTGAGTTTCTTTACTTTATCAGCTCAAAATTCACAGCCTTTGTCTTGTTAAGTCCTTTATAGCTTTTCGCTTTGTCGGCCCCCCAGAGATGCATTGGCAAGCCAAACCAGCAAGATAAAAAAATCAGGAGATTGTTTCATCCGCCAACACCCTCAGTCATAATCTTCTAATACCCTAGTCCATCTAAGTTACGGCCGGATCACCGTGCCGTCCTTCCGTCGCGTCGTCCCCCAGGAATAATCAAAATTAGGCCCTTCCGGGAAAGGAAATTTGGCGGCTAGTTTTTCATTAATATCTATACCCAGACCTGGTTTTTCCTGAGCGAACATGTAACCGTTACGTGTTTCCGGACAGCCAGGGAAGACTTCCTGTGTTTCCGGGGGAAAAACATACCCTTCATGAATGCCGAAATTATAACTGCACAGTTCCAGGGCGAGCTGAGCTGCATGGGCAATGGGTGAGGCGTCGCCTGGGCCATGCCAAGCCGTGCGCACCCCGAAAAATTCACTTAAGGCCTGCACTTTGCGGGCAGGGGTTAAGCCGCCAATCTGGGAAATATGGATACGGATAAAATCAATCAGCCGGTCTTTTATCAACGGCAAATATTCCTGCTGGGTGTTAAACAGTTCGCCCATGGCAATGGGTACACTGGTGTGCTGGCGGAGATAGCGGAAGTGCTCATTCTCTTCCGGCGGGAAAGGGTCCTCAATGAAATATGGCCGGTACGGTTCAACGGCTTTACAAACATTCACTGCCATATTTAGCGGCAGCCTTTCATGGATGTCATGCAATAGTTCCACCTCCTCACCAAATTTGGTGCGGATGTGTTCAAACATTTTCGGCACCTGACGAGCATAAACAGCCGGCTCAAAGATGATCTTTGGATCTGTCGGGCCGGATTGTTCGGGCGGCAAGCCCAATGAACTAGCCGGGGTACCACTGGCTCCTCTGGCTCCATAATTGGCATTGCCCTTCTGCCCCATTTGGATCCGCACATGCCGATAACCCAAACTGATGGCCTGGGCCACACGATCTACCAACTCACTCATCTCCGCGCCCTGGGCATGGTAATATAAATCTGCCCCCAGGCGTACTTTTCCGCCCAACAATTGGTATAATGGCATATTAGCCCGCTTAGCTTTTATATCCCAGAGGGCCATATCCACGCCGGACATGGCATTGAACAAAACCGGACCGTTGCGCCAATAGGAGCTGACATAACTGGACTGCCAGATATCCTCTATATCGTCTACATTCCTGCCGTTCAAAAAGGGTTTAAGATATTTTTCAATGGCTGTGGCTACCACATGAGCCCGTTGGGTAAAGGTGGCGCAACCTACCCCATACAACCCAGGCTCAGAAGTTTCTACCTTCACCACCACCAGTCTGATTTTATTTGGAGCAGTCAGGATGGTTTTGATATCGGTAATTTTTATGACCCCGGCAGGATTATGCTTGGGTTGTGCTTGGGCGATGGAAGTTCGTAATGCCGTCAGCCCGGTAACCGCAGTGACCCCCAGTTTTTGAATTAATTTCCGTCGATTCATGGTGATGAAATTAGATTAATTGTAACCAGTAATCCTTGAGACATCCTAAAATACAGTTTATTTTATAATTTCATGGGATGAAAAAATTTTATCTCTTCTTATGGATTCTTTGCACCTGGCAAATTACTGCTGGCCAGAATCTCACCCTATCAAACCTGGCTGAATGGTATGTTTCTGCTTTATCCCCGGAATTAAAGGCCACTGGTCTGCTCGAGCTAGGTCATGCTGAACGATTCAACTTTAATTTTGTGCCTCTGGACCGCAAAGGGCCTACATTTCACGATTTTTCCGAGACGCAAAAACAAGCTGCTCTGGCTTTATTAAAAGCCTCCCTGAGTGAGGGTGGTTATCAAAAAGCCACAGCAATCATGGAGTTAGAAAAAGTGTTGATTATCATTGAAAATCAACCCGCCGGAGGGACCTATCGCGATCCACTGAACTATCATTTTCTCATCTTCGGCACACCTTCCTCAACGCAGGCCTGGGGTTGGAAATTTGAGGGTCATCATATTTCGGTAAATTTTATGATGCAGGGCGATAAAATTGTTTCTAGTACGCCGTCATTTCTGGGAGCTAATCCCGGCGTGGTGGGGATCGAAGAGCAACGCGGTAAACAAGTCTTACGCCTCGAAACCGAATTGGGATTTTCTTTAATCAATGCCTTAACAGCGGAACAATTAAAAACAGCCCGTTTTGCGGAAAAAGCCGTACCGGAAATTATTACCGTTAATAAACGTAAAGCAAGCCGGTTGGAGCCTCAAGGCATTATGTTCTCCGCCTTAAACGAACAACAACAAAAATTATTTAAAAGGTTGGTCGCGGTTTATGTTGACAATTATCAGCTTGGTTTTGCAAAGGAATTGAACGAAAAAATTACCCGCGCAGGGTGGTCAAATTTTTCCTTCGCCTGGGCCGGCAGCCTTTCACCCGGAGCCGGACACTATTATCGCCTTCAGGGGCCTGAATTACTTATTGAATACGCGAATACCCAAAATAATGCCAACCATGTGCATACGGTGGTGCGTGATTTAACCAATGATTTCGCCGAAGATATTTTGCGGCAACATTATCTGCAGGAGAAACATTGAGCTGTCAATTTGGTCATTTTCACAACTTTAACCAAATATTTCAATTTATTAACATTAATAGCATCCACCCTGATCAAAAATAGTATAATTTTGACGCAACTCAGCTAAAATCAGCAGTTGATTAAGAACTTAGTTTTATTTAGTCTAATAACAGCCTTAGTTTTGCAGACTTTCAGCAAGACATGGTTATTTATTGCTTATAAACTTAATCAAGAATATATTGCCAAGACACTGTGCATTAATGTGAATAAACCTGAAGTCATGTGCAGTGGTAAATGTTATCTGAATAATAAAATTCAAGACGATGACGAACAACATGGCAGCCACATGCCATTTAATCTTAAAAATCAGAAAGATATAGTTTATCACTACAGTTCTGAAATAATTTATTCACCTATATCAAAGAAGACTTACCTGTGTCCCATCTCCCAAATACAAGTTTTTATTGAATCAATTTACACGGACGGTGTATTTCATCCGCCTAATTTCACAGCGTAAATTCTTTATTATTCTTCAAATATATTTTTAGTCTTCCATTTGATTATAGTTAAATGGCCAATGGTGCAATTATTTATACTGCACTGTTAGACTTAGTGTTGTTAATTAGTTGGCAAAACTGTTTATTGGACAATGGCGCCGGGCCTTTTCATGAAGGATAATGTAAACCACATTTATTATTTACGAATTATCCAAAAAATAATTTGGATCAAACTTGTTATTATGACAAATTCAATCTTAAAAATGATATCATTTTTTATTTTGGCAATTACCATATTCAGTTGCCATAAAGAACACACCACCACAGATCAAGCCCCAATAATAAATATTACTACGCCAGAAGATGGATCAGTGCTGAGCGGTGAAATCCATATTGCAGGTACCATAAGTGATGAGAGTCTCCACGAATTACATATTAAAGTGGTGACTGAACTGGATAATAAAATTTTATTTTCGACAGATCCTGAAGTACATGATAAATCTAATTATACAATAAATGAACACTTCAATCCAAGAATTGCAGCAGAAAGCAAGGTAGCTCTAACCGTGACCGTTGAAGACCATCAGGATCATGTAGTTAACAAAATGATCAAATTCACTATTAAACCATAACCACATGAATAATTGTCGTTACCCTTTTGTCTTGCTGCTCTGTATTTTTACCGTTTTTGCTTGTTCAGATAACTCCGACAACTCTGCATCTATAGAAAATAATGATGAATTTGAAAATGCCCGGTTAAGAGAAGAACTGATTGATTCAGCCAAATCTTCTGATCATTCATGGCTACTGAAAATGATCTTAGGAAGCCCAAAAAACACCATTCGATCCATCGGCATTTTGGTTTATAACGGTGTAAATGATCTGGACATGATGGGGCCTCGTTATATTTTTGGCCAAACCGGAATAAAACCAATGCTCATCGGTATTGATTCGGGTTCATTTAAAACATCAATGGGGTTAGAAATAAAGCCAAATACTATCATTGACTCAATCACCCAATTAGATATATTGATCATTCCAGGTGGAGGTCAAGGAACTCTGCATACAGCTTACAATGAGCATGTTCTAGGCTGGATCAAATCCATTGACCAAGGAACAATTTACACCTGTTCCGTCTGCACTGGAGCATGGATTCTTGGTGCTGCCGGACTCCTCAAAAATAAAAAGGCATGTACGAATTGGTATAGGGAAAATAAATTCCTCAACAAATACGGAGCAATCCCCGTAAATGAGCGCTATATAAATGATGGTAAGTATTGGTCGTCAGCTGGAGTTACAGCAGGTATGGATATGTCTTTGGCCATTGTGCAGGATAATTGGGGTAAAAGGCATGCGCAAGGTATTATGTTGGATATGGAATACGATCCTCTACCCCCGATTAAAGGTGGAAGCCCAGAAAAAACTCCCTGGGTAGTGAAATGGATGATGGAATCTATGTATGACTCCTTCCTGATTCCATTGTTAGATAGTTTGGAAAGTAATAAACTTTGATTATGTGATAGGCCAGGCGAAATTGAGCGGAATTGGTTTCTTAATTTTTAAGCCTGGCCTCTATTTTTTATCAAATTTAAATAATTCGTGTCATAAAAAACATGCGGGTAACTAAAGGTGGCCATTCTATTAACGATCAGAAATAGGTTTTCACCTTATCCGCTATCTTGATTATCTTTATTGTCCTTCCAGAATGACCCGTTGATAGCGGGTGAGCGGAATAGGGTCTTCATCCGTAACTTCTAAGATGAGATGAATGGTCTGACCATGTTTAAAATCCGCCGGAACTTTAAAATTTAATTTTAGCTGATCTGCTCCATTCAGGTTTATTGGATGAGGATAGGTGCCTACTTCATGATACACCCACCAGCGGCTGGATATTTTATCACCATCAGGATCTTTCGCCTTGCCTTCCAAAGTCAGCATTTGACCAGGGTATATCCATAAATGATGGTTGTGTAACAATTTTACCACCGGCGGATGATTGGCGTTTTGATAGTTTGCGATACACCAATCCGCCCGCACCGCAAAGTCTTGCTGCAGGTGTGGAATCCACCGGATTTGGGCATAGGCTAAATCCAGAGAGTCACGGTATGGATTAAAATCCGCCGCCGCTGCCCCATCTTCCCAGCGGTGCGGCTGAACGGTACTTTGGATGAGTCGCCCACCCCATCCTCCGTATTCGGGATGTTGTAAATTATTTAAACCAACGTCCACCAGATGCAGGAAGGCCGGCGAATCGCCTTCGGAAATAAAATCGTAGGGTTGAAAACTCCCCCACTGGTTATTTTTTATTTTTTGGGGGTCCCTGTAAATATCCTCTAACTCGCCCTGTGGGGGATTTCCATCACCATAACTGTAATACATCTTGAGTAAGGGACCATGATTATTAATAATTTTTTTTCCCATGAAAGTGCCCTGCAAATAAGGGTGTAGGGGTTCAGGAACGGTTCTTTTCCAGAAATAAGCCATACTCCAGAATTGCTGGGAATTATAATAAATTTTTACTTCAGGCCATTGTTTGCTGATGTATTTACGATAGGTAGCGTCCTGATCGAGAATAGCATAAATTATGGTTTTTTGATTTACTTTTTTATAAACTTGCGGCCATTGAGGCGTATTTTTATAGTCTTCCTCAATGGCTTTTAATGCCCGGGCAATGGTATTAGTACCACCCCACACCTGTAAATACAAGGGGGTTAAGTCATCATCCAATAATTTTCTTTTGATAAAATCCGAACCTGGCGTATTTTTAGTCATCTCCCCCTCAAAATCAATATTGCCGATACGAATCGCACTGCGTAAATAGTCCGGTGCCGGGTAACCTTGGGCATGCTTTTTTAAATTAGGATAAACTTGACCATAAGCGTCCAACAAATTATATATCCATTGTTCTCCGGGCCAGCGCAAATCGGTGCGCTCACCATAAATTCTTTTAGTCAACTCCATTTCGGAGGTTAATTTGGTACCCCGACCATCCCCTTTGTAATGCCACTGTGAACTGCTGATGATCAGTCCTTCAATCTGAAATTCATTTGCATACAACAGCATGCGAATAAATGAGTCCACATCATCCAGTTCGCCGTCCGTAGTGACGATGGTCCGGGGTTTTTGGCCCAACGCCAGCACGGAAAGCCAGGTAAAAATTAGCAACCCGCATGAAAAAAAACCACGCATATATATTTAATTTGATGAGCTTAAAATGAACACAAACACAAGGTAATAAAACGTACTATCTTTTAAGCAACCGGTAAGGGACCAGCAACAAAGCCATGTGGATTTTAAAATCTGGACGGATATGTTAAAAAACATATTCAGAGGTGTTTAATAACAAGTATTATTTTTCATTGGGGGGTTAGTTTGCCCTAAAAATCAGATTATGATCAAGTCAACTTTCGGAAAAAAATTACTATTAAACGCCGGCATTTTTATTATCGTTTGTTCGGCGGTCAAGGGACAATTAATTATCAGTGGACAGGTGGGTGTGGATATTTCACAAGCCAAACAATTTGGCGAAATCAAAACCCGGGAAACGATAAACCAAACTTACTTATTTGCTCCCCGGTTGGCCTTTGGCTTAAAGAATATGGTTCTGGGTGTTGATCTAGGTTTTAAGCTGCAAGACCTTGAATTACCCAAGGGGACTACGTCCACGGTTCAAGAAATAACCCGGGAAGTAAGTGTTGCCCCTTTCTTGAGAATGGTTAAAAAAACCGGGGATTATTTCGGTTTGTGGTTAGAGCTACAACCAGGATTTGCGTTTGGAGATATCGACAATGGCGGAAAAGAAAATGCTACATTTTGGGCCATCCAGGGACGTATTCGCCCTGGTGTGATCATTTTTATCAATTCACATTGGTCGTTAGAAACTTCATTTGGCAACCTGGGGTATGTTTTTTCACGTAATTTCCCTAATTCTTCATCCTCCGATTACACGGATGTTTCTAAGTTTGGGTTTAATGCAAATGGCGGTGGGTTTATTTTTGGAGTTAATTATGCTTTTGCAAAAAAATCAGCGGAATGAAAAAAACTTCCTGACTATTACCACCTCCACTGCGCGGTGACGACTACATGACTTCCTACCCCATCTACTCCGGAACCATGCATACGGTAAGCTTCATTGAAGATGTTATTCCAATGAAGGAAAATCTGACTAACACTAAAACGGTAAGACATACCTATATTAACTACCTGCCACCCGGGAGTTCCGGTCGGGTTGATGCGATTATCATCTTTGTCCCCCTGCGCCAGGCGATTTTGGCGGCCTGCCCACAAGATGTTGGCGAAAGCGTTCCAAGATGAATTCGGACGCCAGTCCAGACGCCAACTGCTAAACAAGGGGGATATGCGCCTCCAGGGTTCGTCCTGAGTGACATTCTGACCATACGTATAGCGAATAAATTGACGCAACGACCAATGGGAGCTTATCCTAATGTCCATATCCTCTTCCAATCCGTAGATATAACCCTGGGTAATATTGGTTTTAAAAAAAACGGGATACCCTTGCTGGATTTCATCCGTTTTAATACGCCCGATCAGGTTCTTTAACCGGTGATGAAAAAACACCCCTTGAGCCGATACGATTCTGGACCGCCATTTAATTCCAATCTCCTTATTAACTGACCATTCCGGCTTAAGAGCATAATTTGGTTTTTCAAAACGAAAATCCACAATACCCAAGGTGCTTAAATCATCGATATTCGGGGCTCTAAAAGCTGTATTGACTGAGACAAAAGCATATAGATTTTTGGAAAAAGCCTGATTGAAGCCAAGGTTATAAACCCAGGCACTAGGCGTAAGTTCCACTGTCCCGAGAGTTTCCTCCGGGATGGTTAAACGAAAATAATTATAACGCCAACCGGTATGGATGGTGGCTTGACGCCAATGAAAAGCATGCAAAGCATACCAGGCCAACTGTTGCATCCGGCTGTCATCCGCATATAAACCGCGTTGAGGGAGAATGGAATTATCCAAACTATTGCGGATTTGACGTGTGCTGGAAATGTTATCCTGAAACACGTCTATCCCCGTACTGATATTCCACCATGTTTTCGGCTGGAGGGTCATTTGCCCCTGAAGTCCCCAGGTGTTATCAATATCTTTTTCTTCGACTAACGAGGAGTTTCCATTTTTTTGTGATTGCCTTCCCTCACCAAAATAGTGCTGAGACATAGTAACGGCCCAGCTTTTAGGCCAGGAACTACCTGGAAATTCTCCCAACCACCTCAGGTAATTCAATTGGCGAACCTGTGGGTCAAATTGGTTTACTCTAAAATTTTCAAGTTGAATCTTGTGGAAGATGGGTACGTCTTCCTGGTGCATGTTTTGATGGGCTAAAATGAGCCTTTGATGTTCTGAAACACGCAACATCGCCTTGCCATCCCAGGAGAGCTGTCGGTAACCGGTAGGCACCAGTTTACCCAGACCTTTGCCAGCTACCAAATCACCAAAATCCCGGCCGGTGAGACCTCCGGTTATGGCCAGGCGAGGTCCAAGGTAAGTGGATTCCATTCTGACACTTTTTTCCATTCCGCGACTCGCCCATTGTCCCCACACCTGACCTTGCCATTCGCGCCCGGTATTAAATGCCAGATCTTTACTGCTGAGCGCTATCGTCCCACCCAGGGCATCGCTGCCATAAGTCACTCCACCCAGCCCGGAAAGGATCTCAACTCTATCCAGCATCCAGGGATCAACGGTGTTCAGGTATTGGTTGGGTCCGGACCGGAAGATAGCATTGTTTATGCGGATGCCATCCATGAGTAATAATGCATGTTGGCCGGTCAATCCCCTAATAAACGGCGACCCGCTACCATGGTTTGTTTTTTGAATCCAAATGCCGGTGTTACCCAAAAATAATTCAGGCGTCGTACGAGGTAGCAGCTCATTGATCTTTTTTATAACCTGGATGGAGGAAGGTGTGGACAGCACAGTATCGGGATGCCTGCGGGCACTGATTACTATTTCATCCAAAGAGACCTGATACGCCGAGGGAGTCGTTTGTTCCTGAGACCACATGAGCCCCGGCCAAAGGAAGATAAGTACCAGAATCCTTTTCACAGGCCAGGTGATGAATCTGGACTGGAGTACCAACACCCACGAAGAATATTTTAAAACCTTCATGCGGGGATTTAGACTATTTAGTTCAAGGCCTGATAAACCAACACTTTAAACTTATTGGCATTGTCATTCATTGTGGAACCCCACAACTGTTGATAATAAACTCCAATCAACTGTTCCGCCGGGTCAGCCCAATAGGTGGTAGCAAAAGCTCCGCCCCATTCAAAAACACCTTCAGGCGTGGGCAACAATGCACTACCTGCTTCACTGGTAACCATGAATCCCAGCCCAAATTTATTCACCCCCAGGTTTAACTGACCGATCTGATTCATAGTCATCATCCGCACAGTTTGACGGGAAAGGATGCGCTGGCCGTTGTATTCACCGCCATTCAAGATCATTTGCAGAAATATCGCATAATCCAGGACCGTGGAAGATAAGCCACCTCCTCCACTGTAATAGGTATTGGCTTGTAAAGGATAATCAATGGACGTTTCACCATTGACGCTCAATGTGGCTTCGGGTCTGATTAATTTGCCATCTTTCTCCTGATAAATTTGGGCCAAGCGGCGATGTTTTTCAACCGGAAGATAAAAATAGGTATCCTTCATACCCAATGGTTCGAAAACCCTTGAACGCAGGAAGTGGTCCAAACTTTGACCTGAAATCACTTCAATCAAGCGACCCAAAATATCCGTATTAAAGCCATAAGTCCATTGCTCTCCAGGCTGGTGTAAGAGCGGTAATTTAGCTATAGTGTTTACATCCTTTTCCAGGGAACGGCCAAGCTCAGCACCCAGTCCGGCAATGAGTCCGGCTTTTGCATAAATGGCATTCGCTGTAGGTGACCCAATTTGAGGATAACTTATACCAGATGTATGGGTTAATAATTGGCGTATGGTCACCTCTGATTTTGCTGGTTTGGCGGTAAAAGTCGTATCAGCGGCATTAAACTGATCAATAACGGTTGGTTTAGCAAAAGCTGGGATATATTTAGAAACCGGGTCATCAAGCAAGAACTTGCCTTCTTCATAAAGTATCATGATACCGGTGCTGGTGATGGCTTTGGTTTGTGAGGCAATGCGGAAGATATGGTCTATCCGCAAAGGCTCATTTTTCTCTAAGTCGTTATAACCAAAGGCTTTATGATATATTATTTTGCCATTTCGGGCCACCAGTGCTACGCAACCATTGAGGCGAGGATCTTGCGTCCAGGCATTTAAATTTTCATCCAAACGCGATAAGCGTTTGGTCGAAAAACCTCCTAAAGCCGGGCTGGTCGGTTGGAGTACCGGCTTCCGGCCTGGCGGTGAAGCGGCGTAATGATTACTTTGCGCAGAGGCGAGTACTGCAAAACCCAATAACCACCCACATAGAAGAGTCTTGATCATTTTCTTTTTTAATTTTCTAACATCTCTGGAATAATATTCGGGGTATAAGGCGCTCCTGCTTTTTGCAGATCCGCACGTAATTTTTCCAAATTAGTTTTCACCAGCTCATGGGTTCGTTTCATAAGAGGAGCTAACTCCTCCCGCACAATCTGATAACTATCCAGGTGAGTCTTGGTCGGTCCGGACGTGGAATATTTAGATTCATAAACAATTTCTCCCAGCCGACTGCTTACGGCCGGAGGTAAATAGATATCCAACTGATTAGCGGTAGGATCGCCGGTTAATTTAAGTTCTATCTCACGCATTTCTTGTTCGATGGACTTGATACGGGTAAAAAAATCGGCCCCGGTGGCATCCATCAAACTAACCGCTTTGCGCATATGATTTAGTTCATTCCTAATAGCGCCTAATAAGTTTTGCATGCCGCTCACTTTACCTTGTAAGACAGCTACTTCTTTTTGGAAACCAGCGAGTGCGGTCCGGTTGTCAGCTGGAAGTACAGTATTATTTAGGGCTTTCACTTTGAAGGTGCGGGGAGAGGTTAATTCTGTCAGGGTGTTGCCATCCCAGCGGAACATCGTTACCTGGTAATCACCCGGAGATACTAAAGTACCTTCATTACGCCCGCCAAAAGGATTATAAAATGCCGGGCTACTCAAGGATACCGGGTCTTTGGGCTGATAACGCAAATCCCAGGATAACCTCTGCACACCGGCAGAATAAGGTGCGGATAATTTTCGAGCCACCTGACCGGCGGCATCGCGAATGATAAACCAAAGTTCCGGTTTATCTTCTTTTAATTCCTTTACTAAGTCTTCATAGGCAGGGTAATAAACATCCTTATTGGCATTACTGGCTTCTTTTTCTTTTTTCTGGCGTTTTTCCTTAAGTGTTTCCAGGCCATCTTTGATATAATAAGTAAAAATAGCCGCTGAGCCCAGATTTTCACCCTGAAAAAAATCGTCCCCCTGAAAGGCTTTACCCGGCAGTCCATAAGGTGTAGCATATTCGAAACTCCAGGCATCTCGGACCGGATACAACTGGGCCACCCCGGTAAGGTCCTTTTCTTTCAGGGACCGCAAAGGACTGTAGTCGTCCAGGATTAAAAAGCCCCGGCCAAACGTACCCAGGACCAGGTCATTTTCACGCTTTTGGATATCTATATCACGGACTGCGATGGTTGGTATTCCGGCAAATTTTTTCCATGACTGCCCTCCATCGGTACTAAAGAAAGCCCCGAATTCGGTACCAGCGAAAAGTAAACTGGGATCTACATGGTCTTCGGCTATGGCATACACAGAACCGCGGTCGGGTAACCCTTTAGACAGGCTCATCCACGTCTGCCCCTGGTCATTGCTGCGGAAAAGGTAAGGTTTGTAATCCCCGTATTTATGGTGGTTAAAAGCACAATAGACCACTTGATCGTCATGGGAGGAAGTCAAGACTTCATTCACATAACTGCGAAGTGGTACGCCGGGTATACTGTCGATTTTACGCCATGATTGTCCCCCATCCCTGGTCAGATGAATCAGTCCATCATCCGTGCCGGTAACTAATAAATTAGCATTGCGGGGGGATTCACTGAAAGCCACAATGGCACCATATTGAGACGTGGATGTGTTTTTAGCTACCGCATCGATGCTCCACACTCTCCCCATTACCGGCAAAGCATTTCGATTTATCTGTCGACTTTGATCCTCACTGATGACTGTCCAACTGTTTCCCCGGTCATCGGATCGAAAGAGTTTATTAGCAGCAAAATATAATCGTCCCGGTCGGTGTTTACTGATCTCCAGGGGCGCGTCCCAATTCCAAACATATTCGGCCTCACCTTTACGGGGTTTTGGTTGAATGCCTACACTTTCGCCACTGCGTTTATCATAGCGTACTAAAACACCATGCTGAGATTGAGCATAAACAATGTCCGGGTTATCGGGATCGATCTGGGTTTCAAAACCATCCCCTCCGTTGGTGATAAACCATTCGTCATTGGCAATACCATTGGCTGAAATGGTGCGGGATGGACCACCTAAACTGAAATTATCCTGCGTTCCGCCATAGACGTTATAGAACGGCGTTGCATTGTCCACGGCCACCTTATAAAATTGAGTCACCGCCAGGTTAGCCTTAAAGGTCCAATGTTTGGCCGCATCCCAGGTTTCGTAAATGCCCCCGTCGCAGCCGACTAACCAATGATCGGTATCAGTGGGGTCGATCCATATGGAATGATTGTCCACGTGCTTAAAGTCTTCCCCGGCATTAGACCAGGTCTTACCACCATCGCGACTTACTTTAAACCAGACATCCATCGAGAACAGGGTCTCATGGTCCTTCGGATCCGTAAAAATGCGCCCGTAATATAATCCTGCAGTGGCATAATTGCTTTGTTTATGCCAGGAGGCACCCTGGTTAATACTTTTGAATAGGCCACCCTGACCATCAGCCGCTTCGACCATCGCATAGATGACCTCTGGCTTGACAGGAGAAATGGCCAAACCTATGCGTCCCTTATCCACTTCCGGCAGGCCTTGATTAATTTTTTCCCAGGTTTGGCCTGCATCCAGAGAGCGATAAATTCCCGAACCAGGTCCCCCACCAATATAAGTAAAGACATGCCGGCGGCGTTGGTGGGCAGTGGCATAAAGTACATCCGGATTACGTGGATCCATGACCAGGTCAGAGATTCCGGTATGCTCATCTACTGTCAAAGCAGCGTGCCAGGTTTTGCCCCCATCAGAAGTCTTATACAATCCCCGGTCTCCACCGGCGCTCCATAAGGGGCCCATGGCCGTCGCATAGACGATCTGACTATTTTGAGGATGGACGATAATTTTTCCGATGTGCTCAGAGTTTTTGAGGCCCATATTTTTCCAGGTGGCTCCACCATCCAATGATTTATAGATGCCATCGCCGTATCCGACCGAACGCTGATGGTTGGTTTCGCCGGTACCTACCCAAATGACTTCCGGGTTGTTGGGATCAATAGTTACACAACCCGTCGAATAACTTCCCTGCTGATCAAATAAGGGGGTAAAGGTGGTGCCGGAGTTCACCGTTTTCCACACACCGCCGGAAGCGACAGCCACATAATAAATTTTAGGATTTTGGGGGTGAACTGCAATATCAGCAATACGCCCGGATGTCAATGCCGGTCCGATGTTGCGAAATTTTAATCCGGTAAAGGACGTTTTTTCAAAGAGGCTTTGCTCTTTTTTAGTTTCTTCAACAATTGGTGATTTCGTTTTTTTTGATTGTGCCGAAACAGTAGCATAATTTACCGCAAAAACGAATACGATAAGCCACAAAACCTTATGCATAATCTAGTCAATTATTATATTATAAAATCCAAATATTTCTAAAGGTATTTTTCTAATAAGGCCTTGGTTTTCCGGACGCCTTCATCCTCTGCTTGGATATTGCCTTCATATTCAATACCGATGTAACCGCGAAACCCTGATTTTTTCACAATATCCAAGAGACGTTTGTAGTCCATCAGAGGCTGATCACCTTTTGAATCGAAATCATATGATTTAGCACTGACCCCTTTGGCATACGGTAACATTTCCTGTACCCCCTGATAACGATCATACATTTTCTCACAGGGACTCTGTGTCTCGCCCCAGGGATGAGTTAAACAAAAATTGCCGAAATCAGGCAGGGTACCCACATTCTGCTTATTAACTCCTTTCATCACTTCCACCAGCCAGCCGCCGTCCGACGATTCATGACCATGATTTTCCACCACCACATTTAATTCCGGTCCAGCCAGCTCGCTCAATTTGCTCAAAGAGTCTATGGAGACAAACTTTTTATCTTCTCGATGTGCTTCTCCATGCAAATTAACCCGGATGGTTTTGCACCCTAAAAATTTAGCTGCATCAATCCATTTTTTATGGTTTTCGATAGCAGCCAACCGTTCTTTACCATCCAGCACGGCCAAAGGGCCTTCGTCATCAATCATGATCAGGTGATTAACGACGCCCGCATCTTTGCTGCGTTTTAACAGTTCATTCAAGTAAGGCTTATTTTTGCCGGCCATTTTAAAGTCCATTTTTTTACCGCCAAAAAAACCATTGACATATTCCACGGCTGAAATGTTATAATCGCGTTTGGCGATCAGAGGGAAATCCAGATGGTCCATCTGACCGGCTTGCAAGGCCCGGTGGAAAGACCATTCGGCCAACGATATAGACAAACCATGATCAGCAAGTTTGCGGATCAATTGT
This sequence comes from Saprospiraceae bacterium, assembly GCA_041917975.1. Taxonomy (GTDB): domain Bacteria; phylum Bacteroidota; class Bacteroidia; order Chitinophagales; family Saprospiraceae; genus JAYRWN01. The sequence continues at coordinate 40,066 of JAYRWN010000362.1, forward strand.
GGGGATACCATCATGGATAACATGACTGAAGAAGTAACTTTAAGAAAATGTCGACGCTGTAAATGCATAAACCTTAATATTTAGCTGGTTGCCCTGGTTTAGGTAATGATTTTTTTATAAAGGTGCGGATGTCTTCATTGCTGCTAGCCAGGTCTTCGCTGCGTAAATACATCATATGGCCGCTGCGGTAACCATACCAGCTCATCCGATCCTTGAGTTTTCCGCTGGGGTCCATTTGCCACAGGTTGTACTGTGCACCGAAATAATCACAGGCCCCATCATAATATCCTGACTGCACCATGACATGCAAATAGGGGTTCTGAGCCATCGCCTGGCGCAGGTTATCGCCGGTACGATCACCCGTCCTATCCCACGGGGATACGGGTCCAAAGACATTGTATTTCAAGTCGGTTTTATAATTCAGTTCATTGCGCAGATAGATGTTGATAGGAGGCGTAAAACTGTGTAACCAACTGGTCAATTCGGCGCTGTAATCCGGAGCTATACCGGCGTCCTGTTTGTCGATGCCCAGATAACGGGAATCCAGACGACCAACATTGTACCCTTTATCCCGCAACAATTCCTTCCAAAAAAACTGTGGGGTAATGCTCAAATTGGATTGTAAAATAATCTCCTGTTTCAGTCCTGAAAAACGGGCCATTTTAGCAGCAATTGTTTTACGCTCTTGTTCGGCCAAAAAACCGCCCTTGGCAATAGCCGGAATTAACTCATCGAGGGTAAATTTTTCTACTTCCGGCAACATGGCCGTCAGATCTTTAGCCTGTAAATCGGCCGGCAACATCTTATGATACCAGGCTGTGGCAGCAAAATAGGGTAAATTCAAGGCGATGCCTACCGGTCCATCCCTTTCCAATCCCAAAGTGGTGGGCGATACCAAAATCACTCCATTCAGATAGATCCAATGAGTATTTTGTAGCTCCAGGGCTAGTCCCGATACACGGGTTGTCCCATAACTCTCGCCGATTAAATATTTCGGTGAGGCCCAACGGCCGTAACGGCTTAAAAACGTGTTGATCCATTCCGCCAGATATTTAATGTCGGCATTGACTCCAAAAAATTTGGCTGGCGCCACATCTTTGCCAACGATACGTGAAAATCCCGTATTGACCGGATCTACAAAGACAATATCCGCGACATCCAGTATAGAATGAGGATTTTCTTTGATGCCGTAAGGTTGCAAAGGATAACCTTCGTCATCTATCGTTAACAGACGCGGTCCGGTGTAGGCGATATGCATCCACACCGAGGCAGAACCAGGACCCCCATTGAACGAGATGACTAATGGTCGTGGAGCCCTGTCCTTAATATCGCTGCGTTCATAATAGGTGTAAAAGACACCGGCGATAGGTTTACCCTCTTCATCCCAAACCGGTAAGGTACCTGCCGCTACTTTATAAGGTATTATAGCCCCTTTTACAGTCACCGTATGGCTAGTAATCACTTCATGATCGGGATTCAACGTACGGGATGGGCTGGCTGCACGATCTTCTTTAGCAGGCATGGCCGGTGCGGCGGCTTCGCGTTGAGCGTTACGTTGCTGAGCCTGTATGGTTACACTGATGAACAGCACTAAAACACAAATCCACTTCATATGGTAAAAGATTTTTTGAATTTAGACGCTTAAATATAAGGGAAAATACTCTACTTTACCTTGCACAAGTAGACGTCCGGTTATGGATTATGATTACCTCATCGTGGGCAGTGGTTTTGGCGGATCGGTAGCCGCCTTGCGATTGAGTGAAAAAGGATATAAAGTAGTCGTCGTCGAGAAAGGTCGCTGGTTTAAAGCAGAAGATTTTCCCAAGACCAACTGGAACCTTAAACGGTGGCTCTGGCTGCCTTCTCTGCGCTGGTTTGGCCTCTTTAAAATCACCCTTTTTCGCCATGTGAATGTAGTTTCCGGCGTTGGTGTAGGCGGTGGTTCTTTGGTTTATGCCAATACATTGCCCCGACCGAAATCTACTTTTTTTCATTCCGGTTCCTGGGCAGGTCTTGCCGATTGGGAAAAAGAACTGGAACCTTTTTATCAGACAGCCTGGCAGATGTTGGGTGCTGAGACGTACAATTTTCAGGATGAAGGAGATCAGGCAATTCGCCTGCTGGCTAATGAGTTGGATCGCACCCACCACGTAGAGCCGGCGAAAGTGGCTATTTATTTCGGAGAACCTGATGTCACAGTAGCGGATCCGTATTTTAATGGGGCCGGACCTTCCCGTACCGGCTGTAATCGCTGTGGAGCGTGTATGACCGGGTGCCGTTACAATGCTAAAAACACTTTGGACAAAAACTACCTCCACCTGGCCGAGAAGCATGGTGCGGTGATCCTGGCGGGCCAACAGGTTACCGACATTCACCCTCTTGGAATTAAAGATGGTTCTGACGGATATGTGGTTACTTTGAAGACCAGCCAAACCTGGATAAAAAAACCACAAAAAATAACTGCAAAAGGTATTGTCCTGGCGGGTGGCGTCCTGGGTACCGTGCCCCTCTTGCTTAAACTTAAAAAAAAGGCCTTGCCATTTCTGTCTTCCAAAGTCGGGCATGATATCCGGACCAATAACGAAAGCCTGCTTGGGGTTACAACTTTTCAAAAAACCAAAGACTTTGCGGAAGGCATAGCCATCGGCTCGGTGCTACATTTGGATAATGATAGCCACCTGGAGCCGGTGAGCTACGGACGAGGCTCAGGATTTTGGCGCCTCCTGATGATGCCGTTATCCATTAAAGCAGGATTCTTGCAACGCGCCGCGGAAGTCATCCTGGATTTACTGAAGCACCCCAGGAGCAATCTGAAAGCATTTTTTGTGCGGGACTGGGCTAAGTCGACCTTAATTTTGTTGTTCATGCAGCACCTGGATAGTACACTGCAATTCACCCAAAATGTTTGGGGTCTGCATTCCAGGGTGTCTCAAGGGAAAAAACCGACTTCTTTTATACCTCAGGCTGAGCAAGGTGCCCGCGCCATCAGCCACATAATCCGGGGCAAGCCCTATGCCTTGGCCACCGAAACCCTCCTTGGCATCCCGACCACCGCCCACATTCTGGGCGGCGCCGTCATCGGAGCGGATCCTTCGACCGGAGTCATCGATCAAAACCAACAGGTTTTTGGATATCAGAATATGTATGTTTGTGACGGCTCCGCCATCAGCGCCAATCCGGGAGTTAATCCTTCCGTTACCATCACCGCCCTGGCCGAACGCGCCATGAGTAAGATTCCTCGTAAGCTCAGGTCATAACTTCTGCATAATAACTTAAGATATTCGTAGTTTAAACTTTGCGAAACCTTCGCCGCCCCAGGATGGTTTTTAATTTATGGGGTCACCACAATAAAGTTAGCCTCACTTGCATTAATGTTAATCATCATATTACAAGACTAAATGGGTGTATTAAAATCCATGAGCAGAATACTAAAGGGATTCTTATGGACCCTGGGGATACTAATAGGTTTAGCTTTCTTTTTGCCGCTTATCTTTAAGAATAAACTGGTCAGTCTGGCGAAAAAAACAATTAACGAAAATCTGGCGGCCCGGGTGGACTTCCAGGACCCTTCCCTGACCATCTTGAGCTCTTTCCCATACGTCAGGCTGGGTCTGGATGAAGTTCTTATTACAGGAATAGACACCTTTGCCCGGGATACGCTGTTTTACAGCCCGGAGGTGGATCTTTCCGCTAGTCTGAAGGTGCTGTGGAAAAAAAATGAGCCGGTAACGTTAAGACGGATCGAACTTGTTCAGCCCTATGTAAATCTGATCACTTTGGCCAATGGCTCCACCAACTTTAACCTCCTGGAAACTGCAGAAGCTGGAACTTCTGAAGAGTCCGCAGGCACCCAGTTCAAATTAGATAAAATCAC
>JAYRWN010000363.1:0-2833 GCA_041917975.1 Saprospiraceae bacterium
CCTTTAGTGATTAGATTATAATAAATTTCAGCTAATTTTCGTGCTCTGGCTTTAATAGCCACTGAAGTTGATTTTTTAATGGACAAACGACGGATAAAGGCACCGATGTACTAAAACACTATTCGAGTTGTCAGTTACTTCCAAGGTATTACCTCGTTTTAAAGTTATAAAACTCCATGTCATTTTACAATGGGTTATTAGGTTTCCTAATATATAGAAATTGTAATGACTGGCTTATATCTTGCTTTGGAATTCATTATGGAAGATGTCTTACAGCAACTTTCTACTGATCAAGTTTGCCCTGATATTTGACAAGTTGATTGCCAATAAAATTAATGAATGGGTGATAAGGATAAGCGTTATGAAAATTTACTTTTATGAAACCTGCATTAATTACAGTTTCCCTAAATAATCAATGCTCCTTTTTAAGGCTACTTCCGGATTGGCCACCATGTCCTGTTCCACAAAAAAGTGTTTCACACCGGATTTTTTAGCCTGACTGATGATGGCCGGTAAATCCAGAATGCCATCGCCGGCCGAAGCCATAAAGGGAAAGAGCGCTATCCATTGGCCGGCATCCCCGCCATCCCCGGCAAAACGTTTTTGTTCCTTCATATCTTTGATGTGCATCAGGTGGTAACGCCGGGGGTATTTTTTTAATAATTCCACCGGATCCATACCGCCGGCAGCTGTCCAATAAATATCCATTTCAAGAAATACGGTGGAAGCATCAGTGGCATCCAACAAGACATAAAGGGGGATCTGGCCATTCATCTCTTTCAGGCCATAACCGTGATTATGGTACGAAAATTTCAACCCGTATTTTTTAGCGGAAGCGCCTATTTTGTTGAACCGGTCGGCCATCCGGCGGTAATCGTCCAGGGTCTTACGTTCCGTATCCGGGATAGCCGGCAACCCCACATACGTGAAGCCCAGGACATCCGCTGCTTCCCCCAGCTGGCCCATGCGGGTTTCTAAAGTGCCCAAATCGGTATGGGCGGCCGGTGTTTTGAGACCATATTCTTTAAAAATCGCTTTTACGGCTTGGGGCTCCAGGCCAAAAAACCCACTGCCGCTAAACCCCAGCATGGGTTCCATCGCTTTCCAGCCTTGGATGACTTCCGGCACGCTGAAAGGGTAGGGGCCATAGAGCTCTATTTCTTTATAACCCATTTGGGCTAACATGGCTAATGCTTGCCGGAAATCCTGTTCCAATTTTTTAGGTAATGAAAATAATTGGATGCCTACTTTGGGCAGCATTCTGGATGTGGCCCACTGTGGTGCAGGCTGAAGCAGAGTGCCGGATGCTATCACGGCCGTGTTTTGGATGAAAGTACGCCTCTTCATATTGTAAATTACTTTAGCCTCTAAGTTAGCTGAAAATTATATAGCGCCGTTTTGTAGTAACTAATAATTTTTTGAGAACGCATCAAAGAATTATACAGCATGAGCTGTCGCAAGATCTGCCGGGAGGGATTATGTTATTTTACTACCTTTGGTGTATGCCTCCAATAGTTAAATTATGAAATCACTCAGCTATCTAAGTATTTTAATGATGGTCCAGATGTCTGTGATCACTGCATTTGCCCAACATAAACCGGCCTATGTGTTATACAACAGCCAGGGTAAAAAAACGACCTATGCCCGCCTGATGAAAAAAGTAGTCGCTGCCGATGTGGTTCTCTTTGGTGAATTTCATAATAACCCCATTTCCCACTGGTTGCAACTGGAATTGACCCAGGACGCCGGCAAAACCAGACCACTGATGCTGGGGGCGGAGATGTTCGAGCGGGATAATCAGGAGGTTTTGGACCAATACCTGCAAGGTAAAATTGATCAGAAAGGACTGGATACTTTGGCCCGCTTGTGGAAAAATTATATGACGGATTATGCTCCGCTGGTGGACTATGCTAAAAAAAATAAACTGGTGTTTGCCGGCACCAACATTCCACGCCGCTACGCATCCATGGTGGCCCGCGGAGGATTTGAAGCTTTAGATCAACTTTCCGGCGAAGAAAAATCCTGGATAGCACCTCTGCCTATTCTTTACGATGCTGAGCTGCCGGGGTATAAAAAAATGCTGGAAATGATGGCCGGCCACGGCGGGCCCAATCTGCCCAAAGCACAGGCCATCAAAGATGCCACCATGGCCCATTTTATTCTAAAATATTATCTATCGGGGAGTTTGTTTATTCATTATAACGGCGCTTACCATTCGGATCATTATGAAGGCATTTTATGGTACCTCAAAAAACAAAACCCAACCTTAAATTATCTGACCATCACCACCGTCAGTCAGGCAGATGTACATAAGTTGTTGCCGGAACATTTGCACCAGGCGGATTTCATCATTTGTGTACCGGAGACAATGACTACCACCTATTAAAATAATTAGGAATTAGGAATTAGGAATTATGAGTAATTATAAATTATGAATAATTAGTACTTTATCCATAAAATGTTGACCAAACATGACAAAATATTTAGTGTCATATCGACCGTAGCGGAGACATCTAACTTCCGTTCAATAGATTTCTCCATTCGTCATAAATAGTTTATTTATTTTAATTGAGTAAATGATGAAGGATACGATTCTAATAAAATTATCGGTAGACTCAGTCGAAATGACATTATTTATTTTTTGTAACCTCTTGTTTCAGGCTTGCCCGGCTTAATACCTTATCAATAAAATGTTGTCCCAAAATGGCAAAATATTAGTGTCATGTCGACCGTAGCGGAGACATCTAACTTCCGTTTAATAGATTTCTCCATTCGTCATAAATAGTTTATTTATTTTAATTGAGTATATGATGAAGGATACGATTCTAATAAA
>JAYRWN010000364.1:0-1655 GCA_041917975.1 Saprospiraceae bacterium
GAAATATTACAGCGAGCGGAGAAATCTATTTTATGCACGTAATACAGCCGAAATTACACAGATGTATTTCATGACCAGGAACATGGTTCAATATTTGTAGAAAAAAATTGCCATTGGTACCTATTCGACCCCCAAGGGGTCGTATAAAAATGCAAGGCTGGTTGACGCTATAAAGATTGAACCCCTTCAGGGTTCTTTAACACAATTAATATCGTGCGGAGTAATCTATAATTTTTATTATATTTTTATGTGTGTTAGAGATGTCTCCGCTACGGTCGACATGACACTAAATATTTTACTATTTTAGGTTAACATTTTTTTGATATGGAACTCATAATTCATAATTATTTCACACTCACACACCAACTCAAACTCAAACTTATTCCCGGTTTATCGTTTCGCGAATGTATTCACTATCCCAGGTATGATCGGTGGAGGTGGGATTAAATTGTAAATCATTTTGTAATAATTCTTCCTGCTCGGCGATGTGTTCGCGCACGTTGCTGATGTAATTCTGCATATCATGTCGGTATTCGGCCAACCGCAGCATGGAAGCCTCATCATATTTAATAAAATTTTGAGCCGCTCTCTGCACGGTATAAGCCCGTCGACCTAATTTTCTGAGAACATCTCCACCCATGCGCACCGAAGTATCCAGGGCTTCACGGTAAATATCCTTTAATCCTAAATCCAAAAGATCATAGGCATCCATGCGATTTTTGGCCCGTACCAAAATCGTTAATTGTGGAAAGTGTTTCTTGGCCATTTCCGCTGCCGTAAAGGTAGTATCCGTATCATCAATGGCTATGACCAATAGTTTAGCCTCTTCTGCGCCGGCTGACCGCAATAATTCCTCCCGCGTCGCATCGCCATAAAAAACTTTAAATCCCATTTTACGCAACAGATCCACGCGGTCCGAATCATTGTCAAGAATCGTGGCCTGAACACCATTGGCCCGCAGAAACCGCCCCAGCGTGCTGCCAAAATGGGAAAATCCGGCAATAATTACCGCATGCTGTTCATCAATATCATCGGCCGTTTTAGCTGGTAATTGTTCGCGTGTACCAAAATATGGTTGGATGAATTTCTCATTGATCAGGAGTAAAATGGGAGTCAGGGTCATACTCAGCGCCGTAACGGCCATAAAAGTTTCCACCGTGGTTTTATCTGCAATACTCAATTGGCTGCTAAAGGCTAATAAAACAAAGGCAAATTCGCCGACCTGGGACAAACCCAGCGCGAACAAGCGGTTTTGATCTCCCCGGAGTTTGTAATAATATCCACTCAGACTCAATACCACGCCTTTTAAAGCCATGATAGTTAGAGTGACCGAAAGGAAAAACAGCGGCCTGGAAAAAATTAAGGCAAAATTGATGGAAGCGCCAACGGCCAAAAAAAATAACCCCAGCAATAAGCCTTTAAAAGGTTCCAGGTCACTTTCCAATTCGTGTTTAAATTCAGAATTGGCCAACACTACGCCGGCTAAAAAAGTACCTAAAGCCGGACTCAAGCCAACCATCTGCATCAACAGGGCTATGGCAAAAACAAGCAGTAGAGCCGAAGCCGAAAATAATTCGTGTAAATGCGTTTTGGCGACAACTCTCAATAAGGGAACCACGACATATCGGCCGGCCACAATGATCACGCCCACCGCC
>JAYRWN010000365.1:0-42844 GCA_041917975.1 Saprospiraceae bacterium
CAATTATTGCAGCCTTTTTGAGCACAAGTATTTGCAAACCGAAATCGTTGACTTAATGGTCTACCCTGCTGAGCAGATTCAATAAACTCTTGATCGATTGTAAGTTGATCTTCGAGAAATTCAAGAGTTCCATTTTGATTAAATATGCCGAGCAAAGTAGCTCCATGTTTGGCTGGAGAACTTGGGCAAAACATCATCTATTATTTAAAGATTTTTAAGTCGACTGATTTCACCTGCATCAAGCCTGAAAATATCTCCTTTTGGGAATATCGGGAAAAAACCGGGAAAAGGTGGCCATGGATAAGGCCTTGGTTTTCCCCAAATCGGTCCTCCGGGGTCCTCCGGGTTTGGTTTAAATTCATAAGCTCCACTTAGTAATTCTTTGCCATTATCCATCTTGGAAAGGAATTGTAATGTCGTTTTTCTCAAAGATTGTTCTAATTCTGAAATTTGAGATTCAGAAAGTTCAAGCCCATTTAAAGTGACCTGAAATGTTGGATTTTTCCTTAAAGCATTATTCATGGTAGTCTTATTTAATTGTTAGTGAATAACTTTAAGTGTCACAATTAAATAATTTGTGACTAAGGCGGCCATATTTATTTTCCAAACTGGATTAATGTATCAAAGCCCCGGTATTTTCACTTCCTCCTTCCAGATAAAGCGGTTAAACCATTGCCAGTTATGCCATAAAGCAGCCAGGCGTTCCTTAGGTTTGGTGATGCCATGGCCAAAACCTTTGTACACCACCAACTCGGCAGGTACATTTTTGTCTCGCAGGCCTTGTAACAATTGATAGGCATTCGGGATTGGAACACGCCGGTCAAATTCGCCATGTTGGATAAGGGTAGGGGTGGACGCTTCATTGATATAAGTCATCGGAGATGTTTTTTGGTAAATATCTGGATCGTCCCAGGGGGTCCCTTTTAAATACTGGCGAGTGAAGGGATGAATATCCGTGTTAACGTAATAGGTCATCCAGTCAGAAATACCCGCTCCAACGGAGATTGCTTTGAACCGGCTGGTAGACGTAGTTAAAAATGCGGAGATGTACCCGCCTTGACTCCAGCCCATAGCGCCTAATTTATTGGTATCCGCCATATTTTGACTTACCAAATGATCTACTCCGGAGAGAACATCCCAGGCATCACCAACGCCCAGGTTGCGGACATTGAGCGAGCGGAAGGCTTCTCCATAGCCGGCCGAGCCACGATAATTGGGCCGTAATATTAGACATTCTTTAGCCAACCATTGAGTTATGGGATATACATATGAGGGCACGGGCTGGGGAACATCTATTCCGGTAGGCCCTCCATGGATAACCACCAAAAGCGGATATTTTTTTCCAACCACGAATCCATCCGGTTTATGTAAAATGCCTTCTATTTTAGTACCGTCTTTACTGTTCCAGGAAATGACCTCACTGGTGCCAACTGCCCACGTTTTTATTTGAGCGGTAAAATCCGTGATCTTACTAGCCGGTGTCTCACTACGCCGATAATAAACTTCAGTGAGCTGATCAAAATTCCGGCCCAAAACAGCTGTATGGTTGCCATCTTTAGAAAAAGCAAGGCTCATGGTGAGATCGGGAAATCCGGAGAGTCTTTTTAAGTTCCCATCACCTTCCAGGACATGGAAAACCGGTCGGGAGGTTTTTTGCCAAACAACCAGGTAAATGCCTTTTTGATGCCAATAAAAGTCGCCCAGATCTTCATCCATGCGTTGAGCAATACGTCTGCTGACTTTAGTATTTAGATGATAGATGTAGGCTAAACTATTTTTATAAAAGTTGGACAAAGTATCCTCTAAGTTGGTGGTGTAGATGAACTCCAAACTGGAAGGGGACCAACATGCCAAAGCATCGGCACTGCTATTGGCAATGACAACTTCCGATTGTCCCGATTGAAAATTTAAGACAGCAATGTCCGAGTGGATAAAGGAATTAATGAGTGGATCGGGTTGGCGATTATAGGCTAATTTCTGACCATCCGGAGCTATCTCAAATCCGGTAACTGTAAAAGTCCCCTCGGTAAGCCGTTTAGCTTTAGGGCCTTCCGGGCAACCCGCTTTGCTTTTTAAAGAGTCAACCGTTTCATAACAGGGCACTTTATTTTGGGACCACCAGCCCGGCTCAAAAGTTATTTGCCACAGATGGGAGTTTTGGTATTCCTGATCATCTACTTCGAAAGCACCATAACGTTTATCCCTTTCTTTTTTATTGGACCTTTCCTGCTCAGGCTTTAAAAAGACGAAGCTGTGCCCATCAGGATGCCATTCAAAAGCATTAATACTTTCTTCCTCGGCGGTTATTTGCTGAGCTTCCCCTCCAGCAAGGTTTAAAACAAAAATTTGTTGTTTTTGTCCCCGATCTGCTAAAAATGCCAACCATTGTCCATCTGGTGAAAAACGAGGTGAAGTACTTGATCCTTTGGGGGTATTGGTGAGTTGGAAAGGAACCAGTCCTGTTTTGCTTAACCAAATCTCGGTATCAAAACGATTCTCCTGCCATTCAGTGGACTGGCGGGTAAAAGCGATCAGTTGCCCGTCGCTGGAGATGACCACTTGACCGGGAGACTGTAAGGCTAAGACCTCTTCAAAGGAAGGTACTTTATTTTGTGCTGGTGCTGGTAAGACTATTCCAGCCAGAAAGCTGAGAAAAATGAGCCTCTTCATTTAAATTCGGATTTAGAAACACCTGGTACTTACCCCTCATCTGTTCATGAAATCAGATTATCAAGTTGAGCCTAAATGCTTTAGAGTTCTTTGATATAAATATTACGGAACTGCACCAGGCTGGGAGGACTAGCCCACTGGCCATCTCTTTTATGACCATGGTGTTGAAGCCCAATGGCTCCAATGGCTGGAAGGTCAGGAATATAAACGTTGCTGATAATGGATACACCGTTTAATTCTACAGAATAGTAGTCATTCTGGAAGGTTATTTTAAAAGTATTCCATTCACCAATGTTTCGATCAGCATTGACTTTAGGGGTGAGACCTGCTCTTACTGCCGCAGGCATCTTTGGGTTTAATCGATGACTATAAGCTTCGCCGGACCCGACTGGCCAACACCAGATATTCGCTTGCAGGCTGCTTTTTGGTCCCCGGGTGAGGATACCGCTATCTGAATCGGGTACAGTGATCAGGATGTCCTTGCCATTATCATCTTTTTTGTGAGATCCATCAGGTAAAATAATTGGTACATGCGCGTTTTTCCATGGCGTCGCTTTAATTCGCCAGTCGACATACAACACAAAATCTTTGTACTCTTTTTCTGACCATAAACTTTTATCTCCGGTAGACTCACTTTCCGCATCATAGTCGATGACGCCGTTTATAATTTTCCAATGCCCATTATCGCCAACCGGAACCTTCCAGCCAGAAAAATCTTTACCGTTAAACAATGAGGTAAAGCCTGCTGGAGGAGTCTGGGCAACAAGAGTCGTAAAAGTGACTAAACAAATAATGGAGATAACTATTGGTTTCATGATATTGATTAGTTTTCTGTTTGGCTAAATATACTTTAAAAAATGTTTTAGACGGGTTGAATACATTTTTTTTACTAAATTTTACTTTCCGTCCGACTGGCCTGGATGACTTTGGCGATATTAGAGTGGGAACAATCGCAGGGCTCTCCTCCTAAATGCCAGACAACAATGGGAATATTTAACTCCATTATATCAAAAAAATACTTTTTCCAGAAGTAAATATACAGGCTGCATAGCCAGATCATCTTTATCTGTACGTAGATTTAAAGAATAATCCAAATTTATTTAATCTTAAAAACTTAAACCATGCAAACTGCGGCAAAATCTGTTTTTTACTTCGGGATATATCTGGCCCTGGTGGGGCTACAATTGTTGTTCGTGCCCCAACTTATTTTTGATTTATTTCAACTAGGAGAGGTAAAGGATGTATGGATACGAGTTGTAGGGATATTGGTGTTGTGTATTGGCTACTATTACATTCAAACGGGCCATAAGGGAGTCAAAGAATTTTATCCATTTACGGTTATGGCCCGAACGTTTGTATTTATAGCCTTCGTGGGTCTGGTGGGTTTAAAATTGGTTGCTCCTACGTTATTGATTTTCGGCGCTGTGGACCTGATTGGAGCCATCTGGACCTGGTATGCTTTACGAACTAAGTAGCTTTGCCCAACCAACCGCCTGATAACTTTTTGAAAAACAAACACCCCCGAGACAGGCCTCGGGGGTGTGCTTACAAAGTTTGAAAATTATAATTTATGTAATTACTTCAATTTGAAAGTGCTGGACCCGGCTAAAAAACCTTTGTTGAACACTTCTATTTTGTAATCTCCCGGCTGAAAGGCCTGATTGGGAGACCACTCGAAGCATACTTTTGATTCTTCATTATCATATTGGACACCTTTAATATGGGTGTAAGGAATTTGTTCCTTAGTTTCCTGATTTACCATAATGCCACTGCCGCTATTGTCCAATTTTATGGTTTCACCACCCGGATTGATGATACGGATAAAAAATTGCTCCACTCCTGAATCTGTAACTTTGTTTTCAGAAGCCATAAAACAAACTTCCAGTTGGTCAACAGTTTTAGCTTTAGCTTTTTCTACCGCCTTGCCGCTATCTTTAATACGCAAACCCCTTACGGCGATATCATCCACTTTAATGACGCTGGCGCGATTAACTTTAGCCGTCAATTCGGTTTTTTCTTTCACCAATGTTTCACGTTCGCTGGTCAATGTGGCCTTGGTCGTGGACAAATCTTCGTTCACGCGACGTGCTTCTGCAATGTCCGTACTCAATTGGTCCTTTTCTACAGTCAGAGCTTCTTTATCAGCTGCTAACTGTTTATTTTCGTTAGTTAACTGGTCAATTTGAGCCAGATATTGAGTGACTTGATCACGCATTTTAACCATTTCTGCCCTGGCTTTACCCAGGTCTTTATCACTTTTAATCAGTTTAGCGACTTTTTCTTTTTGTATGCGCAGTTCTTCTTTTTGCTGGTCAATAACCTTGTTCAATTCGGTGTTATCGGTGCGCATTTGCTCCAGATCAGCAACTGCATCGAAATATTGTTTTTCAAGTTCGGTATTCAGCTTGTCAGCCTCGGTAATGGCAGTGGCTTGTTCTTCAATTTTGTTGGATTTTTGTGAACGGTCGATCAATAAGTAGGTATTACCCAACACAGAAGCAATCAACAAGACCCACAAGAGGGTGTTGAAATTGTTTTTTTTGTTTTCAGACATAGGAATGAAAATTTTATTTTTTTGAATATTTGCTTTTTAAACGTCCAGCACCCTTATTATTGTATGTGTGCTAATAAAATCTTTAAAAAAACGATCACAAATCTTATGCCTTTCAACTTTGATTTTAAAAAAATACTCTTCCTGGATATTGAAACGGTGTCAGCGGTATCCTCATATGAAGAGCTATCTGACCGGATTCAAAAACTTTGGCAACGAAAGGCAAACGCTATATTACGTAAGGGCGGAGACCTGGAACCCGAGGCAGGCGACTACCAAAAAACCTATCTGGATAAAGCTGGGATCTTCTCCGAGTTTGGTAAGATTGTTTGTATATCTATGGTATACATCAGTGGTTCGGATCAACAGCTGACCTTACGGGTTAAATCCTTGGCCGGTGAAAATGAACAAGAGCTGCTCAGCAACTTTAAAGATTTATTGGACAAACATTTTAGTGACACAGATCAATATGCGCTGTGCGGACATAACATAAAAGAATTTGACATTCCTTACCTTTGCCGGCGCATGGTGATTAATCAGATTCCTTTTCCAACCATTTTGGATGTGGGCGGTAAAAAACCTTGGGAAGTCAAACAATTTATTGATACCATGGATTTATGGAAATTTGGTGATGCTAAACAATTTACTTCCCTGGATTTGTTGGCCACCAGTCTGGACATTCCCACCCCGAAGGATGATATTGCCGGATCAGATGTTGGTCAAGTATATTGGCAACAAGGTGATTTGGACCGCATCGTAAAATATTGCCAAAAAGATGTAATCACCGTAGTACAAATACTCCGCCGGCTGTCTTTCCAGCCATTGTTTGAAGACCACCAAATCGTATACGTATGAGGCCCCACAATCATCTGGTAGCTCCCTCGCTATTATCCGCAGACTTTGCTTATTTGCGGCGGGATATTGACATGATCAATCAGAGTGAAGCAGATTGGTTTCATGTCGATGTCATGGATGGCCGCTTTGTTCCCAACATTACGTTTGGGATGATGATAGTTGAAGCGATAAAACGTTATGCTCAAAAACCATTGGATGTACATCTGATGATTGTGGAGCCGGAAAAATATATTGAAGCCTTCCGGGATGCTGGTGCAGATCACATAACTGTACACCTGGAAGCTACACCGCATGTTCATCGGGCTGTCCAGATGATCAAGGCTTGCGGGGCTAAGGCGGGCGTTGCCATAAATCCACATACGCCGGTACAATCCTTGGAGCATGTGCTGGAGATGTTGGATTTAGTCATTGTCATGTCAGTAAACCCAGGATTTGGGGCGCAAAAATTCATCTATCAATCTCTGGAAAAAATCCGAACCTTAAAGGAAATGATCGTCACCAGGAACTGCCCGACACTTATTGAAATTGATGGTGGGGTAGGGTTGCAAAATGCAGAAGCCATCCTTAATGCGGGAACAGATGTTTTAGTAAGTGGAAATTTTATTTTCAAAGCTGCGGATCCTTTGCACACCATTCACCAGTTGAAGCACCTTGGGCATGATGCAGTATTGGTGTAAACAATGGTTGCTTCGTCTGGCCGTTAGTTTGTCGGGACTGCCGCTTATGGGTCAGGAAGCCCTTTTAACAGGAGTGGTGACCGATAAATTAAGCGGGCAAGGTGTTGATTTAGTAACGGTATACCTGGAAGGGCAAAACCGGTGGGTAGAGACGGATTCCACTGGTGTTTTTTCCCTGTCATTTCCCGCTGCGACTAATTTAAAAATTATATTCCGGCGTTTGGGGTATTATGAAAAAAATCTGCTTTTACGGGAAGCAGTGGCGGGACGTAGTTACCGGGTGTCTATTGAATTAGAGCCTGAATCAGGTGTAGAAGTTGAGGTTCGTGCCAGGATAATTGAACAAGCCGCTGCGGTGTTGGAATCGGTGGAAGAATTAAAAAGAATACCCTCAGCCAGTGGTAATTTCGAAAGTATTTTACCCAGTATTGCCTTGGGCACTAGCTCTGGAAGCGGGGGTGAATTGACCAGCCAATATAACGTAAGGGGTGGCAACTATGATGAAAATCTTGTGTATGTGAACGATTTTGAAATTTACCGGCCTCAGCTTATTCGGGCAGGCCAACAGGAGGGACTAAGTTTTCCAAACATTGACCTGATCAGAGACCTGCAGTTTTCTTCAGGTGGTTTTGAAGCAAAATATGGCGACAAATTATCCTCGGTGTTGGATATCCGTTACAAAAGGCCGGAAGAATCCAAATATTCCATTGGGGGAAGCCTGCTTGGAGCCCACGCTCATCTGGAAGGTTCACGAACCATTAAAAAAGATTCGTACCGTCGCATACGGTATTTATTGGGAGCACGGTATAAGACGACGCAATACCTTTTGGGTTCATTACAGGTCACCGGAGAATACACACCTAATTTTACTGATATCCAAGGGTATTTTACTTATGACTTAAATCGCGATTGGCAGGTAGGGTGGTTAACTAATTTTAACCGTAGTGTATATCAATTCGTACCCGAAATGCGGTCCACAGCTACAGGATTAATTGATTTTGCTTTACGGCTTTCGGCTGACTTTGAGGGTCAGGAAAAAGACCGTTTTGCCACCGGGTTCAACGGTATTGCGCTTACTTACTTACCCGACCGGGATCGCAACCCACTTTATCTAAAGTTTTTAGGTTCCCACCAATTCAGTCGGGAGCAGGAGTCCTTTGATATCCTGGGCTCCTATCGTTTGAGTGTAATTGAAACTGACTTTGGTTCGGAAGAGGCAGGCGAAGATGTCCTGACCATTGGCGACGGTATCCAACACCAGTATGTGCGCAATTTTTTAGTTACAAATGTATTGTCCTTGGAACACAAAGGGGGCATCGAATATAATAGTACCAGCGACCAAAGCCACTTTTTGCAATGGGGTTTAAAAGCCCAGTACGAAGATATCTATGACCGGATACATGAGTGGGAAAGGCTGGATTCTGCAGGATATTCGCTGCCTTACCATCCGGAACTGGTTACGGTACGTTACCTGTTAAATACCCGCAATACGTTGCAATCACAACGGTTCAGTGGTTTTATTCAAGATACCTGGAGTAAAAGCAAACCGAGTTATGAATCAAAACTTACCTATGGTATTCGGTGGCAGTATTGGAGCTTTAATCGGGAGTTGAGCATAACTCCGCGGATTCAATGGCTATACCAACCACATAAACGACAAGATATTTCTTATCGTGTGGCGGCAGGAATGTATTATCAACCGCCATTCTACAGAGAATTGCGCAACCTGCAAGGTGTCGTCTCCGATTCCGTTTTAGCCCAAAAATCAGCACACGTAGTGGCTGGGTGGACCTGGGATTTTTCGCTGGGACCCCAATATCCCAAGCCGTTTCGCCTGATCAGTGAAGTGTATTATAAATATTTATGGGACCTCGTTACCTATGATATAGAAAATGTGCGTATCCGTTATGCCGGAGCGAATGAGGCCAACGGTTATGCCATTGGCTGGGATACTCGATTGAACGGAGAATTTGTAAAAGGTGCAGAATCGTGGATAAACCTATCTCTTTTGCGCACTCGTGAACGCATTTCCGGGGTGACCCATCTTACCCGTAAGGTTGGAGAAGCGAAAGGCACCCCAATTGCCGACGTGCCACGACCCACTGATCAATTGGTGCAATTAGCCCTGTTTTTCCAGGATTATCTGCCCAAAAATGAGAATTTTAAAGTACATGTAAATTTTACCGTCGGTACGGGATTGCCTTATGGTTTAGCCAATAACAACCGTATCTATCGCAACACTTACCGATTTCCACCTTACCACCGTTTGGATGTCGGCTTTTCATATTTATTCTGGGATAAATCCTGGCTGCATAAAAAGCCCCACCATTGGTTACGTTTTACTGACAATACCTGGATGAGTGTGGAGGTGTTTAATTTGATGAAAATCTTAAACGTAGCCTCCAATACCTGGATAAAATCCATTTATAACGTGCAATATTCTATCCCCAATTATCTGACCACCCGGCGGATTAATGTTCGATTGAGAGTTGATTTTTGACAATATTAAAAAAAGTATTACCTTTGAACCTTCGTTAAAAGCCCAAGCTGGTTTTCCAGGAAATTGGGTATGGTTTAACCAAATAAATTTTAACCTGCGATGTCAGTAAAAATCAGATTACAAAGGAGAGGGAGAAAGAAAAAACCCTTTTACCACATTGTGGTAGCCGACGCGAAAGCTCCCCGCGACGGTAGATTTATTGAAAAAATCGGTACTTACAATCCCCTAACCAAGCCGGCGACGATAGTTCTTGACCGCCATAAAGCCTTGGAGTGGATCATTAATGGTGCTTCGCCCACTGAAACGGTGCGAGCTATCCTGAGATTCAAAGGTGTACTCTTTATGAAGCATCTACAACGTGGGGTGAATAAAGGTGCCTTTACCCAGGAAGATGCCGAAAAGCGCTTCCAGGATTGGCTTGATGCTAAGGAAGTTAAAGTATCAGCCAGAGTGGAGCAAACCCGGAAGGAAGAACTGTCTTTCCATGCACGCGTATTTGGCGAGGTGAAAAAAGCAGCTCCGAAGGCAGCCCCGGCACCTCCAGAAGAGTCGGCTTCTGCTGATGAAGCAGGAGGAGAGGAAGAGTAACCGAAAAGGTACTTGCCGTCCAGAAGGCGGTCATTTTAAGAAATTTATGAACAAGTTATCAACCTAGTAAGGCTAAAAATCTTACTAGGTTTTGTCTTAAATAAACAGTATAAATTTTCCTTACTATGGATGAACTATTAAAATCCTACAAATCTGAATTACAAAATATAGCAGCTGAAATCAAAGATTCTGAAGAGTTGGCCACCTATTTGGACAGCGAAGAAGAAAATGATTACCAGGCCTTGAAGGATAAATTTGAGCCACAAATTGCCGAATTGCATGAACAAGTGGTTCAGGATCATCCGCTCCAAATTATTACCTTTGAAAAGGCTTTATTGGACCCGGCCTTTGAAAACTTATTTCAGCCGCGTATTTTAGGATATAGCGTATTACGCGGAGAAATTGATGACCATATCAAATACATCCGGCCGCAAAATCACTTTCGTGAGGTTTTAAAAGCTATATCTAATTCCGCTAATTTTGAGATTTTAAAAAAGCGGATTGGTCAATCTATTCAAGTAGGATTTTCCTTAAGCAGCCGTATATGGATAGCCAGTTTGTTTAACGAGATACCCAATAAGAAAGTGGTGCAATATCTGGAAGAACAAATTCTTACAAAATATGAAGATCAAAAGGAAAGATACATCGGGTTACTCAAGTATCGCAAGCAATTTGATAATATGCATTATCGGACAACGGAATTTCCGGAAAGTCCAGAAGAATTAGCTATCCTGTTCCCATCGCTTAAAACATTTCTGTTAGAGCGTATGCGCAGGTATGCCAATAACGATAGTTTTTTGTTTAAGATCATTCAACTGCTCCAGAATCCCCGCATTAAAAACACTACCGAATTTCACCAGATTTTAGGTATTGTAGCTAATTATTACGACTTAACGGATAAGGACCGTGATTTACTTAGCAAAGACATCAATGAAGCCAGAAAAACAAAAAATGAATTTCAGGAGCACTATTTTAATTTCATTAATTACCTTTTGGATCAGGATATCCCTCTGGGGGGGAAACATCATAAGCGTGTGCTTTCATTGTTGGATGCAAAGATTAAGGATGATATGATTCTTTTCTATCAACTTATGGATACTCTTTACACCAAAGGATATGTTCATGAAGATACCATTAATGACATCCGCCGTTTTCACGATAGTCACGAAGGTTTATCGACGGTTAATGAAGTGCTGCGAAATGTCCTGCGGGTTAATTTCAAAAAATTAATGGATAATCTCCCGGAGTCCGATTATCAGGAATTTTTTGAATACAACAAGATTTTTGTATTATATATGAACACTTTCGTAAATCAGGAATTTAACCAGAATCTTAAAGAATACAGTTTTAATTACGTCAAAAA
The DNA here is from genome assembly GCA_041917975.1 of Saprospiraceae bacterium. Taxonomy (GTDB): domain Bacteria; phylum Bacteroidota; class Bacteroidia; order Chitinophagales; family Saprospiraceae; genus JAYRWN01. The sequence continues at coordinate 11,205 of JAYRWN010000365.1, forward strand.
ATTACTTAAAGTTTTTACTGATAAACGAGGCAGAGACTATCAGGATATTAAACGTTTTGTCTCTACAGCTTTTGTAGATCAAGGGTTTATTAAAGAGAAAGAGGTGGTAGAAATGTTTAAAACCAAACGCAAAAAGAAGGATTGATATTCAGAGCTGGTTAAATTTGTAACCTAACCCCCGTACAGATAAAATAAAAATGGGGTTTGCCGGGTCTGTTTCAAATTTTTTACGCAGGTTAAGAATAAAATTATCAATAGTCCGTGTGGATGGATAAATGTCATACCCCCACACCAATTGTAACATTTGTTGGCGCAAGACCACTTCTCCAGCTCGATCTATCAGTAATTTCATCACTTGAAATTCTTTGGTAGTTAATTCTACCGGGCCGCGTTCATTAAAAGCCTGTCTGGAGATAAAATTAATGCGATTGCTGCCAAATACATAGGCCTCGTTTTTATTTTCGATAATGGCAGCAGGATACCTTTTCAATAAATTTTTTACCCGCAGTAACAGCTCTTCCAAATGAAATGGCTTGGTTAAATAATCATCTGCTCCTGACTTTAGTCCTTTAATTCGGTCGGCTCCTTCGCCTTTAGCTGTTAAAAAAATCACTGGAGTTTTTGAGTCGGAAAGTCGAATTTTTTGAAGCACATCATAACCACTGACTTCCGGCATCATGATGTCCAGAATAACTAAATGAACATATTGAGCGGCTAATATTTCCAATGCCTCCCGACCGTTACGAGCCGAAATAACTTCATAACCTTCCATTTCCAGGTTTAGAACCAGATTATCCCGGATCACTCTTTCATCTTCAGCAACTAACAAGCGGTAGGAATGTCCTTCAGTCATGTATTACGTATTTTGGAATCCTCACTTCTATGATCGTTCCCTGTGGTTTATTATCCAGAATTGTCAATTGACAATGATTTAAAGCGCACAACTTATCCACGAGATAAAGGCCTAAACCGGTGCCCTGAGTTTTACGCGTTTCTTCTGAGCCTGACCGATAAAATTTTTCTCTTACTTTGTTTTTCTCAGGATCAGGAATGCCAATGCCCTCATCGGCTACCCGGAGGAGGATGTGTTGTGGGCCTTCTATGGTGTTTAAACTGATTTTGGCCGGAGCCTTACTGTATTTTATGGCATTGTCCAACAGATTATCCAAAATAATGCGTAAACTGGTTAAGTCCATATATATCTTAGATGATAATTGTGCTTCAGAGGATATTTGAAGATTTATGGAGGATTCAGGATTTTTTAATTGAACCTCTCTTGAGGTTTCTGTGAGGATGGCTTGCAGGTCAAGGATAGCAGGTTCAGCCAGATAGTTGGATTCAATTTTGGTGGCTAGAAGCAAACTGCTAATTAATTTTTCCAAACGGGCGTTTTCCAATAGGGCCTGACTGATGACTTGTTGCTTTTTAGGTGCATCCAGCTCCCTCTTAGCTAAAGTTTCCAATCCTAATTTCACTGCAGTCAAAGGAGATTTAAATTCATGACTGATGGAAAGAAGGAAGTTTTGTTTCTGGGTGGCCAGGTCCAGTTCACGGTGGAATGCCCGGTTTATCCAATATAACCCGATGACCAGCATACCAATAAAAACCACACTTTCTCCCAGAATCATAGCTCGTTGACGGGATTGATGTAGCTGAAGTTGCTCCCAAGACAGAGAGCCTCTTTTTACGCCATTTTGTTGATATAATGATGTTTGCAGGTCTGCGATCTCTTTATTTTTCTTGAATAACAATATGGTCCACCAGCCCAAAGCCATGACCATATAGATCATTACACCCCAGGTGGACCAACGCCTTAATTTCAAGACCTGCTGTGCTGAATAAAGCATCGACAAGTATATAAAAACCCTCCAGTTATATCAAATATTATTTTAAGAACTATGCAACAATTCAGTTTTGATCTATATGTTTTATCTAAATATTAATAACTTTGATCAAAATTCTGGAGATGGAGGACTGGAGGAGAATTGATCAGCTGGTCAGTATTATTCTCGCGGAGAACAACCAATTGTTCATACCCGGTCTTGGCACCATACGCAGAGAAACCTATGGCGCGAAACTAGAGATTCAAAAAAATCAATTTATTCCCCCTTCCGTACATTACTCTTTGGATCGCAGTCTGCATTACGATGACCCCTATCTCAGTGAGTTATTCGGCCATTATGAACAAATTTCACTCGCTCATGCTGAAGCGGAGGTTTACAAATATGGCACTCAAATCAACCGTCAGTTAATCCTTAAAGGAGAAAGTACAATCAGTGGTTTTGGACGCTTGTATTTGCATGGCAATGAAGTTAGCATTGACCCAGGAACGCCATTTCAGCTGGGTCATCGTTTGCCTACCATCGATTTGGATGATATTTGGGTATCATCTACCACGGCTGGCCCTAAAGAATTATGGTGGGAGTTCAGTGCATTTGTGGGAATATTGGTATTAGTGTTAGGGTACATTTATTATTTGATTTATGGGGCTTCAACTCATACTATCTATCCCTATTCGGAAGACACACCGGCACTCATCGGTGAAACAAACCAAAGTGATCCGAATGGAGATGTCCAGGTATTTGGAATAGATTCATCAGAGCTGGCCGTTCGCCTGTTGCCTTTAGACACGGTGATTAGCCAGGATAGTGTGGTGGGTGAAACTTACACGCCAATTATCATCGTCGGCGTTTTTGAAAACCCGGCCAACATCAAAAGGATGTCGCGCATCCTTAAGGACAAAGGATGGGATGTTTATCGCGAGTCAATAAACGGAAAGTTCGTGCGCCTTGGTTTGATTCCGGAAGAACATGAAAATATAGAAGAGGTTTTAGGTTTGGTGCGCAAAAACATCGAACCAGGGGCTTGGTTATTGGTCAAGGAGCATTGATAATATGTCCGACAGCATTTCACGAATTACCAACGGAGAATTTTTCCTTATCGCCGGTCCCTGCGTAGTAGAAAATCGTGAGGTTTGTCTACGAATTGCAGAACACCTGGTGAATCTGGCCAGAAGATTTGACCTTCCCTATTTATTTAAAGCATCTTATCGGAAGGCAAACCGGTCTAGTTTAAGTTCTTTTCAGGGTATAGGGGATGAACAAGCGTTGCGCATCCTGGAAGAGATAAAAGTAACTTTTGACATTCCGGTTACATCGGATGTTCATGATGAGCGTGAGGTAACTATGGTGGCACCTGTTTTGGATGTTATACAGATACCGGCATTTTTATGCCGCCAGACCTCATTACTTCTGGCCGCCGGTGCCAGCGGCAAAGTGGTTAATGTAAAAAAAGGCCAATTCATGAGTGGCCCCTCCATGCGTACTGCCGTAGAAAAAGTGAATTCTACTGGTAATCCTAAGGTATGGTTGACCGAACGTGGTAATTTTTACGGTTATGAAGACCTGGTGGTGGATTTTCGCAACCTGGTGTGGATGCAAGAAGTGGGGGTGCCAGTGATCATGGACTGTACGCACTCTTTACAGCAACCCAATCAATCATCCGGGGTCACCGGTGGCCGACCTCAGCTTATCTCCACCATATCTAAAGCAGCCGTCGCCGTTGGAGTACAGGGTTTATTTATTGAAACTCACCCCGAGCCAGCTAAAGCCTTGTCTGACGGAGCAAACATGCTACCCCTGGATCAGATGGAAAAATTGTTAAACCAGATCGTTGCCTTACACCAGGTAACCAAAAATTTCTAAGCCCTATCATGAAAGACCAACTGGATTTGTTTGCCCGAATACTTTTAGCGGCTTGTTTTTATTATGAAGCCTATGATTCGCTAGTCTTCTTCCAATCGACCCAACGCACCATGACTGAGTATGGTCTGACCTGGCAGCAAGATTTTCTGTTGGTCAGCACGATCATATTCCTTATCATCGGGGCGACCATGGTCTTAGTTGGATACCGAATCGGACTGGGTATTATTTTTTTATTAGTTTATCTGGTACCAATAACTTTCATAGTTTATTCTTTCTGGAATGACCCCAAAGATGTGCAACGCCTGACGACCATGATGTTTGCTAAAAATATGGCTATTACCGGAGGGTTGATCGCTTTAGCCAATAATAAAGAGGGACGTTTTAGGGTCAATATGTTATTCAGAGCGGCAAAATTAAGCCGGCCGGATTGGGATAAGGTTAATTGATCGAGCATTTTTTAATCATCAGGCAGTTTATGTTGTATCTTAAACAATAAAATAACTGCTATCTAAGGTTGGTTAATTTTAATTTTCGGAGAGTTTAAGCCTCTCGCCGCAATATTTGCAGTACAGGGCATCATAGTCATGGTCATCTTCAGAACAGTTTTCCTGACTTGGTATCGGTTTCAAAAATTATTTCATGCAAATAATTTTTTGACTGTTCCGGATTGTATTTTTAAATCTAGCAAGACATAATATTACCATTTTCGCCAAGCTATGGCTCGGCGAAAATTGATTTGCAGTAATTGTGTTGTTTCTTTATATTATTTTAGAATGCTAAGCCAGGATACTATGAATCGGTTCACCAAAGGAATCTGTCAGACGAAAATCACGCCCTTGGAAATAGTAGGTTAGCTTGGTGTGGTCAAGACCCAATAGATGGAGGATGGTGGCTTGAATATCGTGAATATGAACACGGTCTTTAACACCGAAATAACCTAATTCATCGGTTTCTCCAAAGGAATTTCCAGCCTGGAGCCCAGCCCCTGCCATCCACATGGTAAAAGCCTCGGTGTGGTGGTCGCGACCTTTCCAGAACATGGTTTTGCCATCCCGGTTCTCACGCATGGGTGTCCGGCCAAATTCACCACCCCAGACGATGAGGGTATCTTCGAGCATGCCTCGTTGTTTAAGATCTTTGATCAGTGCTGCCAATGGCCGGTCGGCATTATAACACTGCCGCTGGAATCCTCCGTCCAAAGCTTCTTCTTCTCCGGCACCATGCGAGTCCCACCCCCAATGATACAACTGGATAAATCGCACGCCGTTTTCTGCTAATTTACGGGCTAATAAACAATTGTTGGCAAAGGTACTCTCACCTGGTTTGGCTCCATATAAACTTAAGATGTGTGCTGGCTCTGTAGAGATATCCATGACCTCGGGTACTTCCATTTGCATTTTAAAGGCCATTTCGTATTGGGCAATACGTGTAAGGATTTCTGCATCACCAACCTCGTTGTATTTCAGTTGATTTATTTGGTTTATTGCCTGGATGCTAGATTGGCGTAGCTCGCGGCTCATACCTTCCGGATTGTCCAGGAATAACACCGGTGTGTCATCTGTTCTGCATTGGACGCCCTGATATACCGTGGGTAAAAAGCCACTTCCCCATAAACTTTTGCCACCATCGGGGGTTTTTCCACCGGATACCAGAACCACAAAAGAGGGTAGATTTTGATTTTCAGAACCCAGCCCATAAGTAACCCAGGCCCCCATACTTGGTCTTCCCAATCGTGGTACACCAGTATGAACTAAAAGTTGAGCTGGTGCGTGATTGAACTGATCGGTATGTACTGCCTTAAGAAATGTCAAGTCATCCGCAACTTCTCCTAACAAAGGTAATCGATCTGAGATCCAAGCCCCGCTGGTTCCATGCTGACTATAAGGAAACTGGGGGCCTAACATCTTCGGAACACCCTGGATAAAGGCAAATCGTTTACCCTCTAAAAGACTCTGTGGACAATTCAGACCATCCAGTTTGGCTAACTCTGGCTTATAGTCGAATAACTCAAGCTGCGAAGGGGACCCGGCCATGTGTAAGTAGATGACCCGCTTGGCTTTTGGCGTATAATGTGGTAAGCCAATACCTTTTGATGCTATGGATGTCTTGTTTTGACTACAACCCACAAGGGCATTTAGGGCAATGCTGCCCAGACCAAAAGCGCCGGCTTTCAAGAAATTACGCCGGGTTTGATGTTCCAGTCCGCTTAGATAAATTTCTTTATTGAAGTTCATAATCTTTAGCTGCGCGTGATAAATTCATCAAGATTCAAAATAGCATTGGTGACCACAAAAAGTGGAGGGTTGTCGGTGTTTGACACCTGAGAGGTCAAAGTGTATAAATGAAGCAGAGGTTTAATTTCCGATTCAGTTATTTCTCGACCAAGGGCCAATTTAAATCCTTGTTTTATTTGTTCTGTTGGGTCAGAAGTCCGCTGGGCGATCTGGGCTGCTAACGTTCGCGCAGCCTCCAGGTATACGGGATCGTTCAGCGTAACCAGGGCTTGCAAAGGTGTATTAGTGGCAATGCGCCGGCTCACACAAAACTCCCGGCTCGGTCCGTCAAAGGTGGCCATGGAGGGGTAGGGACTTGTCCTTTTAATATAGGTATATAAAGCACGGCGGTGGCGGTCTTCTCCCGGGCTGGTCACCCATTTGGCATCGTTGTAAACCGGTCGCCAAATGCCTTCGGGTTGAAATGGCATAACGCTCGGGCCGTACATTTTTACACTTAATAGTCCGGCAACTGCCAGAGCTTGATCACGGATGACTTCTGCGGATAAACGGCTACGCGGCGAGCGCGATAAAAAGATATTGTAAGGGTCTTTTTCAAGCTTCTGTGCTGAAACATGGGCACTTTGCTGATAGGATTTTGAACTCACGACATTCTTAAGTAAGTTTTTTAATCGCCAACCCTGTTCATTCATAAAATTAATCGCCAGGTAATCTAATAATTCTGGGTGGGTTGGCGTATTACCCTGGCTTCCAAAGTCTTCCTGGGTTTCCACCAGCGCTTTCCCAAATAAGCGACCCCAGACCCGATTGACATAAACCCTTGCTGTAAGTGGGTCATTTTTATCGACTAACCATTGGGCCAAACCTAAACGATTATTAGACCAGGAGTTTTTCCAAGGATGCAGTGTTCCCGGTGTACGGGGAGATACTTCCTCGCCATGGTCCAAAAAATTACCCCGATGGAAAACATGTGTTTTACGTAAAGAGTCGGTTGCTCTTTCTTGCATCACCGGTAAGGAGTATTTCAATAAAAGGTGAAGACTATCTTGGTAAATTTTTGTCTTTTTAACATCTGACTTATGCGCCTGGATATAATTTTTTATTTCGGCAATTTTAGCTTCATCTTCTTTTTTGCCCACTAGCATCACCGGACGTTCATCAGGTTTGTCCGCATCTTTGGTCTGATTAAAAAAGGCAAAGATCTGGTAATAATCCTGGTGCGTAAATGGGTCATAAGGGTGGGCATGGCATTGTATACAACTGAAAGTAAGCCCGTGCCATATTTCGAAGGTGGAGTTAACCCGATCAATTATTGCCGTATTGCGGAACTCTTCATCATCTGTTCCCCCTTCGTCGTTATTCATTGTATTGCGATGGAAAGCGGTAGCTATCCTTGCCTGCTCATTGGCATCAGGGAGGAGGTCACCGGCCAGTTGATAAATGGTGAAAGAATCAAAAGGCATGTCGGCATTAAAAGCGTCAATGACCCAGTCACGGTACTTCCAAATGTCCCGGTGCAGGTCCGCTTCATAACCTTTAGTATCAGCATATCGGGCCAGATCCAACCACATCGCGGCCCAATGTTCGCCAAAATGGGGTGAACTCAACAAATCCTGGACAATCAGGTCATAAACAGCTTCAGTGGGGTTTTGGCAGTATTTATATATCTGTTCGGAGGAAGGCGGCAGTCCAATTAAATCCAAAGCCAAACGGCGGATTAATTCATGGCACTCGGCAGCCGGGTTCAATTCGAGGTGAATGGAATGCAATTTCTCTACGATAAATTTATCCACAACATGATCATAACCATCCTGCATGGGTAGGACCGGCATGATGGGTGGTTTCATCGACCAGGGTTTGTCCCAGCTGGCCCCTTGATCTATCCAAGTTTTTAGAATACTGATCTCTTCGGGTTTTAAAGGATCATGATCATGAGGCATACGATATTCCGGGTCATCCGAGGTAAGACGTTTTATTAATTCTGATTGCTCGCTAGCTCCTTTGACAATGGGCGTTCGACCGGACTCGCCCGGAGTAAATGCTTCATGCTCAAATAACATACTGTATTTGGCCGACTTACGGACACCGCCATGGCAGGGAAGACAATTTTTGTTGAGGATCGGTCTGACATCCCGATTAAAATCTAAGCTGGCGGTTTTTTGATTATTTTGACAATAAATCAATATACTGCACAAACTCAGGAGGAAAAAGAGTTTATAAAATGGGCTTTCCATGCTATAAAATTATAAAAATCCTGACATCACTCCAAGCCATTACCTATCAGGTTTCTTATATAAAATAATGGCCCGGGACATTTGGCCCCGGGCATGCTCAATTTAATATTAACAAATAAGAAAATAATAATTAAGCGGACAGTTCAATTCGGGCTTTGGGAGGATTGATGATACACTCCTGATCAAAGAAATCCACTTGACCCGTTTCAACATCATACATAGCCGGGATAATCCCTGTATCGCCATATTCGATGAGGTCTTTTAGAACCGGACTTTCATCCATCAGCCGGTATACACTCATACGCACATGCATATTGGATACCTTTTCGACAAAATCCTTGTTGGACGAATTACGGTTATTTTTGTTGGACGTTTCGGCAAAAACCGCTGGTTTGATGAGATTGACCAAGTGAGTCAGATTACCCAATTGCACATTATCACAAGCGCCCCTGATGGCGCCGCATTTATTATGGCCCAGAATGACGATAAGTTTTGAGCCGACTATTTTACAGGCAAATTCTATGGATCCGAGCACATTAGGTGTGATTACATTACCGGCAATACGAATGGAAAATATGTCACCGAGGCCTTGGTCAAAGATCAGCTCCGCCGACGTGCGGGAGTCCATACAACTTAAGATCACCGCAAAAGGCCACTGACCATCTTTAGTGATGTTTATGGTGCTGAGATGATCGTGATCGGTACGTAATGCTTGGATAAAACGCTGATTGCCCTCTTTTAGATATTTCAAGGCCTTAGCCGGTGTCATTGTCGCTTGACTCTCCTTTGGATGTTGTTTCATGAATGAAGTTTAAAAATTACACAATAGTTTGAATCTTTCTTTGAATTCTAAAAAAGACATCAAACTAAAGGAGGAGGGGTTTTTACCTCTAAAAATATTTCTTCAAGAAATGAGGAGGAATCAAAAGTGATGTGTTTGAATAATTGGTGAGGCAAAAGATGATGCGTAAATGTTTGTTCGGCCACCCAATCTTCAGACCATTTGGTTTTATTATCTTCCTGAGTATTTAAAGGATCAGACATTTCATCGACCATCATCAGCTTCAACAGCCCAACTTGATTTTGTTTTTCTAAAACAGTTAAAGGTCCTATAACCAAGAGGAGCATGAAGGAACCAGCTAAGAAAGATTTTAACATTATTTTAGACTACGTCAAGTTTGAAGGGAAAATTACTTAAAATTAGCCAAAAACCATAACCTACAGCTAGTCATAGCTGTTAAAAAACTGTTAAGCACTGAATATCTTTCACTTAGATATTACTTTTGCCGGCAATAAATTTTGGTTTAATTAAAAAAAAGAGCAATTATGCAAAAACTGATTTTTTCTTTGTTTTTATGTGCCGTTTTAATAATAAATGCACAAGCTCAAATTCAAACCCCTTCACCCAGTCCATTGGCTAAGGTTAGTCAGGGCGTTGGTTTGATCAACATTGATATTGAGTACAGTCGTCCCAGTTTGAGAGGCCGTAAGGCTTTTGGCGGTTTAGTACCTTTTGGGGAAGTATGGCGCACGGGAGCTAATCAAGCGGTTAAACTTACATTCGGAGGCGAAGTAAGCATTGCCGGGGCTACATTAAAAAAGGGTGACTATACCATTCTGACCACTCCTGGAGAAAAAGAATGGAAAATAGCTGTTTATAATTATATTGATGGCAACTGGGGTGGTTATGTAGAAAAAACCCCGGCGGCTACGTTGATGGCTCCAGTGGAAAAAAACTCCAATACAGTAGAAACTTTCACAATTGGAATAGACCATATCCGCAATGATGCGGCCACCTTATTTATCAGCTGGGAAAATACTCTGGTTAAAGTTCCTGTGCAATTACCTACCGACAAGGCGGTTATGGCGAACATTGACCGGGTGATGGGTGGACCTTCCGGTGGTGATTATATGGCTGCCGCCAGATATTATTGGGAGAGTGGTAAAGACTTAAACAAGGCCATCGAATGGATGAACAAAGGCTTGGAAAAAGATGGTGAGCGGTTCTGGACCCTTAGACAAAAGTCATTAATCCAGGCTGACTTAAAAGATTATAAAGGAGCCATTGCCACGGCCCAAAAATCACTGGCTTTAGCTAAAGAAGCTAAAAACAACGATTACATTAAAATGAATGAGGAATCCATAGCCATGTGGATGAAAAAATAAGTCCGGGCTAAAGTTCGGAAGAAAACTAAATTTGTTGAGCCGTTGGTTGTTAGTATCCTGCGGCTTTTTTTATTACTGGCATGAGTGTATTTCGTAAGGTATTTTATACTGTCCCTGCTCCCTGGCGTCTATGGCTTAGGCGTTTTGTATTTTGGCCTTACGATATGGTATTCCCACCTGGTTTTTACCACCGTATTCCATTGCCACCCCGCAGGAAAATCTTTACCGGAGCTGGCAATTTTGTCGTAACGGCTGAAAGATTGGTGCAATATGCTGAAGGCACAGCTCAGTTGCTGCCAACCAGCACCGTTTTAGACATTGGCTGTGGTCTGGGACGCCTGGCCTATCCTTTAAGCCAAAAATTGACCCCTCCTGGGGCGTATATTGGTTTTGATCCCATGCAAGAAGCTATCGCCTGGTGTAGGCAAAACTTCCAACAGTACCCGTTGCTGAAGTTCGTACATGCCAGTTTGTTTAATGACTTATATAATGACTCCGGAGCAGAAGCGAAAAACTTTAAATTCCCGGTAGAGTCGTCTTCCATGGAGGTCATTTTCGCCATTTCAGTATTCACTCATCTTTTGCCAGATGAGGTCATAAACTATTTAAAGGAGATTAAAAGAACCATGGCGCCTGGGGGACATGCTTTTATTACTTTTTTTCTGCTTAAACCTGATACGACTTCGCCACTTTCCTTTTCTTTTAAATATCATCATGGTCACTACAGTGTGATGAGTCGAAAAGTTTGGCGGGCGAACGTGGCCTATCAATTATCCTGGTTAACTGAACAGGTCTCAATAAACGGTTTAAAGATTAAGCATCAGCAATTAGGATCCTGGCAAGGGGATTCTTCAGCCTGGGATTTTCAGGATGTGCTGATCTTGACTCATACTTCTGATAATTACTTACTAGTTTATAAGTAAAACTTTAGCTCGCTCTAAAGCAAAATTAATGTGCGGCAAGATATTTTCATCACCGATCAAGGAAATCATACCGTAATTGGCCAGTTGCTCACGAATCTCCGGCCGTACTCCAGAAAGTAAAATGATAATTTTTCTAGACTGGTATTGCATCACGATTTCTTTCAATCTTAACAGGCCGGTGGCATCAATCAGATTTACATGGCGCATACGAATGATTAATAAACGGGGTGCAGTTTGTATGTCGCGAAGTGTTTCAGAAAATTTTTGACTGGCTCCAAAAAATAACGGGCCATTAATTTCATACAAAATAACTCCTTTTGGAATGGCCGCTAACTCCTCCTCAAACAAACTTTCCTTTTCTTGATCTTCACCAATTACAGAAGTGTGGGTGAGGTCGGACATGCGTTTCATAAAAGAAAAGGCTGCTAATGCCATTCCCACCTGAATAGCCAGTACCAGGTCAAAAAAGATAGTCAGCATGAAGGTAACCAATAAGACTAACACATCGGACCGATGACTCTTCAATAGTGAATGGAATGTGTGCCATTCGCCCATATTATAAGCTACTACCACCAGTACCCCGGCCAGTGTAGCCATCGGAATGAGTTTTGCTAAAGGGGCAGCAGCCAGCATTATGATTAACAGCACCAAGGCATGAGTCAGGCCAGCCAGAGGAGTACGGGCGCCATTCCGAACATTAGTGGCTGTGCGCGCGATGGCACCGGTTGCCGGTATCCCGCCAAAGATAGCTGATGCTATATTGGCTATACCCTGAGCCACCAGTTCCATATTGCTGCGGTGTTTGCCTCCGACCATACCATCTGCGACCACAGCTGAAAGCAGAGATTCTAATGCGCCTAGCATAGCTATGGCAAAAGCAGGCCCCATTAGATGGCGTACTGTTTTAAAATCCACAACCGGGATTACAGGGCTGGGGAAACCACTGCTGATATCTCCAAACCGAGAGCCAATGGTATCAACCGGGAGGTTAAAAAAATAAACTAATAGCACGGAAAGCACAATACTGATTAATGATCCTGGTACACTTTTGATGAGTTTGTAGGAGTAAAGGGTAATCAAGATGGTCATGGCGGTAAACCCAACAGCCCATAGGTTCACCGTAGAAATGGATTGATAGAAGGCGGGCCATTTATGGATGAAATCCGCAGGGACATTTCCCATCTGTAAGCCCAGGGCATCTTTGATTTGCGAAGTAAAAATAATCACGGCTATGCCGCTGGTAAAACCGACTATGAGCGGGTAGGGGATAAATTTTAAATAATTTCCTAGACGAGCCAGCCCCATCAGCAAGATCATAAAACCGGCAATAAATGTGGAAATAATTAATCCGTTCACGCCATAATCCTGGACAATACCATATACTATGACAATAAACGCTCCTGTGGGGCCGCCAATTTGCACCCGGCTACCTCCAAAAAAAGAAATTAAGAATCCGGCAATAACTCCGGTGACTAAACCTTTTTCGGGGGAAACTCCGGAAGCAATGGCAAAGGCTATGGCTAAAGGCAAGGCTACGATCCCAACGACCACGCCAGCGATTAAATCCCGGGTCCGCTGTTTCGCAGATATGCCTTGCTGCCAGAGCGTAAACAATTTAGGAGTAAATTCTGCCATCCACTGTTTCATGTGACTATATTAGAATGTAAAAGTAGTGATATCCAATTATGGATGATAATTTTTTGTAATATGTTCTTTCTTTTAAAGAAAAACCTGGGGCAATAATAGCAGATGGTGCATAATGGGCTGAAACGATTACCTCTTTTTTCAGCAATAAAAACTATTATTTTGATCCCTGATGAGGGACTTAAAGGGAGAAGATTAATGGTTCTACCTTATTCTTCCTCGTCCTCCAGAGCCGCTTCGGTTTGCCTTAACATATCCTGGCAATAACTGACCAAAGCCCGGGCTTCTTTAACCTTGGCTAATAATTCATCAATCGGTACATTGTTATTTTGTACGTCTTCCAGAATGCGATTCAGCTTAACCATGGCGTCGCGGTAACTCGTTTTCTTTTTCATGATTGGGTTGGGTTAACGGTAGAGGTAACTTTACCATCTACAAACTGAGTAATGAGGTGATCTCCTGGGGCTAACTGCCGGCTACTGATGATGCGGACATGATCTTTAATGACTATGGCATAACCCTGGCGGAGTATGGTTTCCGGATCGCGATGATTTATTTCCAGGGCTATTTTATCCAGGAGGTGGTTTTCTTTGTTTAAAGATAATTTTATTGCATTGAAGAGGGCTTGCAGGGTGTGTTTAAGCTGAATTTTTTCTTGATCGAGAAGCCGGTGCACGGAATTTTCCAACCGTAATGAGAGGTTCTCCAATTGACCGGTGGCGATACGCAGATGCTGGTGGGCTGAACGTTGGATAGTCTCAAAGACAGACATTATCTGAGACTCATACTGTAGGTTATGTTCTACTATAAAATCGGCCACCGCCGTTGGAGTCTTTAAAGCTTTATAACTCAATACATCCGCCACTGTTTGGTCGATGTCGTGGCCAATGCCAGTGATGACCGGTAATACACTGGAGGCAATGGCTTTACCTAAACTCAATGAATCAAAAGCGGATAAATCTAATTTTGAGCCACCACCGCGAACAATGACTATAAGATCAAATTCTTTTCTTCGCTCCTGAATATTTTGCAACGCAGCTAATACCTCACGTTCAGTTTTTTTTCCTTGCATGGCCGCTTCAAATAAATGGACGGCAAAAGTATAACCATACGAATTATGACTGAGGTGGTTTAAAAAATCCTGCAACCCGGCAGCTTGCGGTGAACTGATCAACGCAATTTTTTTTATGACTGGAGGCAAGGCCAAGCGGCTGTTCAATCCGATATAGCCTTCCCTGGAGAGTTGTTCGAGTATTTTTTGTTTTTGCAAGGCAACCTGACCGCTGGTGTAGTCGGAGTCGATATCATAGATATTCAGCTTAAAACCATACCGCTCAGAAAATTCAACTTGCACGCGGATACGCAAGGATTGGCCCTCTTGTAAGATTTGGTCTAATACTTGAGGCATTTTCCTTTCCAGAAACAAGCGGTTGGTATTCCACAGTACCGCACTGGCCTGGGCCAGGATGTCTTCTCCTGCTTCAGATTTTTGGATTAAATCTAGATAATAATGGCCTCTGGACCGTGAAACTTGTTGTATTTCTGCTATGATCCAAATCGTTTCCGGAAAATTTAATGCAATTACCCTTCTGACGTATTCATTCAGCTCAAAAAGAGAATATGTCTCCGGTTTTTTCAAAGAATAAAGAGCGATTATTGTGGTGGAGCTAAAGTGAGTTTCACCATTTGTAATTTTTCAGACCGGTTTATTTTCACATCTACGGTTTCACCTATTTTATGTTTTTCCAGGATAAGGCGCAGCTCTTTATTATTTGCTACCCGTTCACCATTGATTTCAACGATGATATCGCCCAATTCTACAGAGCCGTTGCGGCTCCGACGCATGCCCTGCAATCCGGCTTTATCGGAAGGCCCTCCGCGAGTCACATCTACGATGGGTACCCCACCCAATTCATAGCGTTGAATGTAATAATCTTTCAGAAAGGTTGCTCCAAGGTCGGGGCGTTGGATTTTGCCGTAACGGATAAGATCAGGAACCACCCAGGTAACAATATCCACAGGAATGGAAAAACCTATCCCGGCACTGCTGCCGGAGGTACTCTTGATAGCTGTATTAACTCCAATTAATTTTCCGGTGGAATTGAGCAATGGTCCTCCGGAATTACCTGGGTTGATAGCTGCGTCAGTTTGAATAACATCGCGGATAGGCGTGTCATCCTGTCCGGCTATTTCACGTCCCAGGGCACTGATGATGCCGGTGGTGAGTGTTTGGTCCAAACCGAATGGGTTACCGATGGCGTAGACATTTTGTCCTACACGCAGATCGTGAGATGTACCAATAGTTAATGGCTTATATTTACTGCGAGGTGCATCAATTTTTAAGACAGCCAAATCCTTGTCCGGAGCCGAACCAACTAAGGTGGCTTCCCAGGTGGATTGGTCGGCTAAGGTAACGGTCCACTTGTTGGCATCTTTGACGACGTGGTAGTTGGTAACCACATGGCCATTATTATCCCAGATAAATCCCGAACCGGTGCCTTGAGGTACTTCATAGACATTCATAGAGAAAAAGTCGCGTTGATACCCGACCGTACCGATGTATACAACCGAACTGGCGGCATTTTCAAATAAATTGATGGTTCTTTTTTCTTCTTCCAACAATTCTACTTCATCAAAGGGTTTGTCTTCAAGACCTGTAACTCTGGCGCCCGAGTCTGCATTAAGGGTTTCTGTGGGCAGAACATTTACTTTATCCTGTGTAGACGAGGTTTTCCAGGAAATCCCGATCAGAAATCCAAAGACTATCAGCAAGAGCCCCAAAATGATGTTTTTCATTTTTCGAAGTTTAACATGAAGGTATTTTAAAATAAACGTGAAATAATCAATAACAGTTGTTTAGGCAATTCAAAATTCGACCGGCTCAAGCGATGTAAAGACGGAGGTGGGCAATTCATCATAAACCTTGATGTTAGTTAATTCGCCGCGGGTACCTCTGTCAGAAGCCAGGAAAATACCGCCGTACTTCAGGTACTGGTGCCAGGGGTTAATGATGGCCGGGACGGTATCTTGAGCATTGGCGAAGTAGGCCCATTGCACCACTAAACGGGTTTTTTTGCCTACCCATACTGCATAGCGGTTTTGAGGGGTGACCCCGACACTGTCGAAGGTCAGATCTATGACGTCTGAAAATATGTTAGCATGGGTAGAATCTTCGCCCAAGTAACGAAGTTTTACTCCCGGGTCTTTTAGTTTAAAGGGCATAACAAGCCAATACGAATCGTTGATCCACATTTTATAACCTCGGTCCAGATACTTATCCAGTGTATCAGGGTGGCTTTGGGGTTCACCTTTTAGTTTAACCAAGCCTTTTTTAGTATTCAAATCGACAATGATGTCGTACGATTGAAGCGAATCAAGAGCAGTGATGCGTGCCCGTTGATGCAATTTATCCCAGATCAGCCTACGACGCCCAAAAAAATCCCAGGCCAGGTAGTTGGTAGAATCCCAGGCGGCTTGGCCACCACTGGCCTCAATCACTTCATCGGCGATCGCGATGGCTTGCGGATGCGACTTTGATGGATCAAAGGTGGCGGTTTGTCCGGGCTTTTGACAAGCCAAGGCAAGGTTGAAGACCATAAAGGAGATAAATACATATTTTACAGACTCCATATAATGAGGTTTATTGCTAGCCAAAGGTAAACATTTCACCTAGTTTGTTTATAGTCAGAAGTTGAGAAATGCTTTGACCGCCAGAGGCATCAGCAGGTGTCATCATCGCAATTATTTTTTATCTTTGCCGGGCATAAAACATCGATAAAACTATGTTCGAGAGTCTTAGTGAACGCATGGAAGAAGCGTTCAAAGTTATTAAAGGTGAAAATAAGCTGACTGAAATAAATATTGCTCAGTCCATCAAAGAAATTCGCCGCGCTTTGGTCGCTGCTGATGTGAACTATAAAATAGCCAAAGAATTTACCGATAAGGTAAAGGATCAAGCTTTAGGGAATCAGAATGTCCTTTCGTCCATCAAACCGGGAGAGTTGATGGTAAAGATAGTCAATGACGAACTGGTACAATTAATGGGTGGTGCATCCGTAGGCATCAATTTAAATGGAAATCCGGCAGTGATCCTCATCGCCGGCCTGCAAGGTTCAGGTAAAACTACTTTCAGTGGCAAACTGGCTTTGCATTTAAAAACGAAACGCAAAAAGATGCCTTTATTGGTGGCTTGCGATGTGTACCGGCCTGCCGCCGTTGACCAATTGACTGTTTTGGGCGAACAGATCGGTGTCCCGGTGTATAAAGAAGTAGAGAGCAAAAATCCCGTACAAATAGCCCAAAATGCTATTCTTCATGCCAAAGCGCATGGCTTCGATGTGGTGATTGTGGATACCGCCGGGCGTATAGCTATAGATGAAGAAATGATGGCTGAAATCCGGAACATCAAGGCCGGCATCGTCCCTTCCGAGACCTTGTTTATCGTAGATTCCATGACCGGTCAAGATGCTGTAAATTCCGCCGCAGCCTTTAATGAGGTCATCGATTACGATGGGGTGGTGTTGACCAAACTGGACGGAGATACTCGCGGTGGAGCAGCTCTATCCATCAAGTATACCGTAGGTAAGC
This sequence comes from Saprospiraceae bacterium, assembly GCA_041917975.1. Taxonomy (GTDB): domain Bacteria; phylum Bacteroidota; class Bacteroidia; order Chitinophagales; family Saprospiraceae; genus JAYRWN01. Next base: position 28,697 of record JAYRWN010000365.1, read on the forward strand.
CCGTCAAATTTGTCAGCATGGGCGAAAAATTAGAGACCCTGGATGTTTTTTACCCAGAAAGAATGGCTCAACGCATCCTGGGTATGGGTGATATCGTGTCCCTGGTGGAAAAAGCCCAAGAGCAGTTTGATGAAAAGGAAGCCAAACGACTCGAGTCAAAGATTAAGAAAAACAAATTTGATTTTAACGACTTTATCAGTCAGATCAAACAGATCAAAAAAATGGGCGATATCAAGTCGCTAATGAATATGATCCCCGGCATGTCTAAACTCACCAAGAATCTGGAAATAGATGACAAAGCTTTTATCAAAATAGAGTCCATTATTTATTCAATGACCCCGAAGGAACGCGGCAATCCGGAATTGTTAAATATGAGTCGCAAACGCCGTATTGCAGCCGGGTGTGGTCAAAATATCCATGAAATCAACATGTTCATTAAACAATTCGACCAAATGCGTAAGATGATGCACATGATGAGTACGGGCAAGGGTATGGGCCAGATGATGCGCGGCATGCAGAATATACAGAAACGTTAGGCAACCACTTTTTTACCCTTCCTCAAGCACTGGTAAATAATTCCAGGATCGCTTCCCCGTGGCCATCAGGCGTAGTATAAACGGGGCGACCTTCTACGTTATAATGCGTATCTGGTGACATCCCTAAGGCATGATACAAGGTCTGATGAATGCGATCAATATTCACTGGCTGAGTGATGGCACTGAACGGTCTCTCATTGGCCGTTTCTCCGAATACGTACCCTTTTTTAATCCCGCCACCCCACATAAGAATACTGCAGCCTTCGGTAAAATGCCGGTGCATGCCATAAAATTTAGGTTCGAGGACGAATTCGGGCACATCCACCTGATCTTTGACTTTATTTTCCGGTCGTCCTTCCACCAGCATATCGCGACTGAATTCACTGGCCAGGATGACCAGCGTCTTGTCCAGGAGTCCCCGTTCTTCCAGGTCTAAAATGAGCTTTTTTACCGGACCGTCAATCATTTGTTTCATTTTTATGAGGCGCTCATGACCATTTTCGTGCGTGTCCCAACCGATAAAAGGTTCATATTCCGTGGTTACACTGATGAAACGGGCTCCTTGCTCCACCAGACGACGAGCCATCAGACAACCTAAACCAAACCGGCCAGTGTTGTATGCTGCATATGTAGCCGGGTCCTCCTGACTAAGATCGAAGGCTTTTGCTTCCGGTGATTTTAGCAGAGCATAGGATCTTTCCATTGATTTCACCAGGGATTCCTGTTGGTAATGGCTTCCGCGACCCAAGGGTCCTGCTTCAGCTAATTCTTGAAAGAGCTTGTGCCGGCTTTCAAAGCGGGTTAAATCCATGCCTTTTGGAGGTGTGATGCTTTCTAATCCCGTCGTTGGGTCAGGAATAATAAACGGACCATACTCGGTTCCCAGGAAACCGGCTGAATGGAATGCTTTCAATTCTTCGCCTTCTCCAACGGTAAAACGCTGTCCAATATCAATAAATGGAGGAATGACCGGATTGCGCGGGCCGAGTTCTTTAGCTATCCAGGCTCCCAGATGCGGAGGCTGTACACTTTGGGGCGGTTCATAACAGGTGTGCCAGTGGTATTGGTGGCGTGTATGTAAAATGAAGCCGAGGTCGGCTGCCCGGTATGATCTGATGAGTGTACCCAGGTGCATGGTTTCGCCTATGCCTTGCAACCCTTCTGAAAAATTTGTCCCCTCTAATTTCGTTGGTAAGGAAGGAAAGGTGCTAATTACACCGGCACTAGGCATGCCCTGGACATATGGCGTAAAGGTTTTGGGATCAAACGTTTCCGTGTGAGCCATGCCTCCCGCCATCCATAAAAGAATGATTGAATCGGCAGTCCCGTTGGGAACTGTAGATCGGCGGCAGGACAAAAAGGGTAGGGTGGGTATTGAAACGGCCATAGCGGCAAGGGTAGCTTCTTGCATGCGCCGCATGAATTCGCGCCGGGTGAGCTGTAATGAGGATTCCATACGACTTAAATAAATTGAAATTCAGGTAATACCAGAATGGCCCAGATCATATCGGCTGCCGCTTCTACTCCCGGACGGGTAGTCCAGTAGCGTAGCAATATCTCCCGTTCCGCTTTTGACGGTTGGCGACTCAGCAAATTAAGATATAAATGGTTTATCATTTGCTCCGGTTGGTTTGGGTATTTTTCTAACCATTTTTTGGCTCCTTTTTCTACCGCGGCAGTAAAAAAGGCATCGTTCGTGAGCGAGAGAGCTTGCAATAGACCTGGGTCATCGTCCCGTCTGGTGGTGACATTTTCGCGGGTTGGGCGCCCTAACGCTTTTAAAAACGGATCAGCTACCACCAAAGCAGCGCGGGCATATCTCTCCGGCGGCTGATTTTCAAAACGAAAATCCTGAAGGCGTCCCCAGTGGCTTTGGGCATAACTGCCATAACCATAAGCCGGGCTCCAGGTTTGATCATCATATTTTATATCCCTCCAATTGCCATCAGGGTCTTCCTTTGCACTTTTCCAGCTCCCATCGCTGTAGATATGGGTGGTATCTTTGGCGTGCAAGATACGCAAGTGCAGGAGTAACCCTGCCGGATTGGGCAATTGCCCTTCGTTTTCTACTTCCGCCGCCAGGCAGTTTCTGCCTCTTGACAAAAGTTCAGTGACATCCATGGGTTGATATTGGCGATAATCTTGGTTTTGTGCAACCTGCTGATTATTAATATAAAGGGTGAACTGATGGTCGGCTGTTACCAATAATTCGGCTTTAATGATGGCTTTGGATAGGTTAAATGTTTTTCGCAAAAACCGCTTGCCGGGATATGGTAGAACCGTGCGGTCAAATTCCACTTCATGATGCCAGATCCAGCGGGCCGGTATGCGGTATTCTACCGTATCAAATGCTACGCCATGATACATCGGTTGAATGTTTTGACTGATGGCATCGGCGATTTGTTCGGCCTTTAAGCGCCGTAAGACCGGTCCTGAGAAAACAAACGATTTTTTCAGTAGGTTGTCGGATGAGCCATAGTCTTTGGCCGGCAATTGGTATGTTTTCGAGGTCATGATTAATTCCAGCAATTGGCGAAGGGTCAGGTTTTTATCTCTGAACTCAGCAGCTAACCAATCTAATAATTCTGAACTCCAGGGCTGTAGATCCATCTGATCGGTTGGTGCAATTAGCCCCCGACCAAACAACTGGTCCCAATACCGATTAACTATAGTACGGTAAAGCCGCCCATTATCGGGTGAAGTCATAATGGTGGCTAATGAAGCCAGCCGATCGGCCAGGCTATCCCCGGTGACGGTACCCAACTCCGGATAGATAAAAGCAGGAGCTGCCACGCGTCCGGTGGGTGCGTCACAGCGATGTATTTCTACCGGTGAGACTGAGAAGACACTGGCCAGACCATATACCTGATCCAACTTGAGGTTATTGACGAAGCTGTTATGGCATGACGCACATTTGACATTAAGACCTAAAAGGGATTGGCCAATATTTTGGGCTGCTTGCATGGCAGTACTTTGGCTGGAATTGACTTCACCTCTCCATTTTATGCCGTGGATAAATCCTTCTGATCCGGCATCAGGATTGATCAATTCTGCAATCAGCTGTGGATATGGCTTATCTTCTAAAATGGATTTGTACAGCCAGCGAGAAATTTGTTTACGTCCCTCTGTGATGTAACCCGTGCCGCTGTAATCGTTGCGCAAAAGATCGTTCCAGAAGGTCATCCAATGTAAGGTATACGACGGTCGGTCACTTAATAAAGAGCGGATGTACCGTTTTCGTTTATCATCTCCCTGGTCCCTGGACCAGCTCAGCAATTCATCTTCGGTGGGTAATGTACCGCGGATATCCAAACTAGCTTTTCTAAAAAAGTGTTCGTCGCTGATTAACGTCGGCCACTTTAAATCATGATCACGAAAATAAACTGCGACCCAACGGTCGATGGGGTGAGTGTCGTTACCATCAGGCAATGCCGGCTGGACCAATTGATGAACAGCTTCCGGAAACACTTTTAGTTCCTGATCGGCCCAATGGGCACCATGGTCGATCCACAAACTGAACAATTGAATTTCTTCCTTGGTCAGCGGTCCTCCTTTGGCCGGCATCGCTTCTTTCGAATCAGGGTTAGATAGTTTTAATTTAATGCGCCTGATTAAATCGCTTTCTCTCCCTTTGCCTACCACTATCGCTGGACCTTCTTCACCTCCAGCCAGTACGCCATCCCGGTTATCCAAGGCTAACCCATTTTTCTGTTTTTCTGAACTGTGACATTGATAACAACGTTGGGTCATGATTGCTCTGACCATGAGGTTTAACCTGTCTTGTTGTTCCATGGAAAGGGATTTACCCGCCGATTTAATTTCTTTAAGCAGGGCCAGGTGCTCATTATTTTTTTCAACATGAGTTCCACTTAAAGGCCATTTAAATGCGAGACTGATAATCAAGAGACCAATCGTAACAGTCACGGTATAAAGGAGTAAAGATTTTTTATCCATCGAAGAAGAGCTGGTGCTTTCAAAATTAAGAATTATTTTAGGTTATGTTGAAAAAAATAATCACTTGATCAGCCCATGCTGAATAACATAAAATTTGTACAAATTAGAATTAAAACAAAAGTTGTTACTCCGTTTTTTTCCTTTTTTTAGTATGGGTGGTCTTGAGATTTATGATTGGAGGTTTATGCATAATTTTAAAAATGATTCCCCCAAATGCCGGCAAGGTGATCTTAAATTGGTAATAATACTTTTCGTGCAACGTGATCCGTTTTGGTACTAATTTATCTGCAACCAGAGTGCTGTCGCCATGGTAATGTGTGCTGGCACTGTTAAAAATTAATTCCAGGTCAGTCTTAAAAGGTAAATTAATCAGATAATCTGTGCGCTCAATTGGGGTAAAATTACAGAGAACCAGTACATCAGGATCTTCGGTCAGACATTTGCGCCGATAAACTATTATGGAATGATGATAATCAGAAATATCCACCCATTCAAAACCGTCCAGCGAATAATTCTGGCTGTACAGGGCTGGATAGCTGCGAAACAAGTGATTTAAATCTTTGACCAACAGTTGCACCCCTTTATGATAAGGGAATTCTAATAAAGACCAAGACAATTGACTTTTAAAATTCCATTCTTTAGTCTGGGCAAATTCCCCACCCATAAACAATAATTTTGCACAAGGGTGGGTAAACATATAGGTATATAAAAGGCGTAGTTGCGCAAATTTTTGGTCTTCGGTGCCCGGCATTTTGTAAATGAGAGAAGCTTTGCCATGAACGACTTCATCATGCGATAAAGGCAAAACGAAGTTTTCATGAAAGGCATAGATCATACTGAATGTAATTTGGCCTTGGTGATTTTTGCGAAAAAGCGGATCCATGGAAAAATATTTCAGGGTATCGTGCATCCAGCCCATCATCCATTTCATGCCAAATCCTAATCCGTTTTTATCTACAGGATGGGATACACCGGGGTACGCGGTGGATTCCTCCGCTATGGTTTGCACATCCGGGAATGCGCGGTAAACTTCGGTATTTAATTCTTTAATGAATGAAATGGCTTGCAAATTGCCATTGCCGCCAAATTCATTGGGTTCCCATTCACCCTCTTTGCGGGAATAATCCAAATACAACATAGAAGCAACTGCATCTACGCGCAATCCATCCACATGATATTTTTCCAACCAGAAGATGGCGTTACTGATGAGGAAAGCGCGCACCTCCGGCCGACCATAATTAAAGATGAGGGATTGCCAGTCTGGATGGAAGCCTTTCCGGGGATCGGAGTGTTCATAGGCGTGTGTGCCATCAAAGTAGCCTAAACCTGGTCCGTCCGTAGGGAAATGACTGGGCACCCAATCCATAATGACCCCGATGCCAGCCTGATGTAATGTGTCAATAAGGTACATCAGATCCTCGGGGTTGCCGTAACGCGAACTGGCGGCAAAGAACCCTGTGATTTGGTATCCCCAGGAAGGCTCGTAAGGAAAGTGCATGACTGGCATAAATTCCACATGAGTGAACCCCAGCTCATTAACATAATCTGCCAGCGGCTGGGCAATGGCCCGGTAGGACAGGGATTTACCTTCTTCATCCCGGCGCCAGCTGCCTAAATGCACTTCATAAATGGAATAAGGCGCCTGGAGGCTATTTTTTGCTTTCCTGCCAGTCATCCATTCCTGATCACCCCAGGTGTAATCCAGGCTCCAGATTTTCGTGGCGGTCTGCGGGGGGTGCTCGGCCGTATAACCGTAAGGATCAGCTTTTTCCAAAATCTGGTTGCGATTGGTGGAAACGATGGAATATTTGTATAAAGTACCTTTGGCGAGTCCGGGAATAAATCCTTCCCAGATGCCGGATCCGTCCCAGCGCACGTAAAGTTGGTGGTCTTCACCATCCCATTCGTTGAAGTCTCCAATGACCGAAACATATTTAGCCGCCGGCGCCCAAACGGCGAAATATATACCTGTTTCGCCTTCCAGTACCATCTCACGGGACCCAAATTTTTCAAACAAACGATAATGCTTGCCCTGTTTAAGCAGATAAATGTCGTAATCGGTAAGTTGAGTACATAATTTGGTGCGGTTGGCCATGGAGTTTAAAATTTATCTTTAAAAGCCCAATTTAAAAATACCGGCAAGGCTTCAGCCCAGGTTTGGGGCTCGTGTCGTCCGCCGTGCATTTCATGAAAATACATGTCCTGATTTGGATCATAACCGAGGAGCTGAAGCCGATGCATAAGGTCATTGATGTCATCGATTACATCAATAACGCCATTGTTATTGCGGTCGGATTTTTCATCTTCAGTTCCAGCCTGAAACCAGAATTTTACACCTTCTTTTTTAGTAGACTGTTCAATTTTTTGGTGCATAATGCGATGCCCGTCAGGGTTATCCGAATTAAAAGCTTGAGACCTCCACCAGAATGATCCGGAAAAGGCTCCTAATTTGCTAAAGAGGTTGGGATTTTCCCAGACAATGTCAAAGGCGGATAACGCCCCCAAAGAATAGCCGGCATAAACCGAACGTTCCGGTTGGTAGTTAAATTTAAACGAGCTGCGGATAAAAGGAAACAATTCGGTGGTGATGAATTTTTCATATTCCCAGGCTCGAGCGCCTCGCTTTCGGTAATCGGGCCATGACCTTACCCCGTATTCCTGAATGCGTTCCGCCGAGGCATGAATGGACGCAGTAAAAATGTTTAAACCTTCTTGTTCAAACCGGCTCAACGTGGTGGACAGCTGTAGATCATTGGACATCTGACCATCGTTCATCATTAGAAAATTGGTACAAGCGTCAAGCCGATCGGGTATAAAAAAATCCACCGTAAACCGTTTATGCAAGGCGTGAGATAAAAAACCCTGACAGTGGAGGATATTCATGATCTATAACATTACTTTCTGTGCTATTAAACTCGCAATATCAGAATAAAATTTTAATTTTGCGCATCATTTACCTAAAGTTGCACCTGCATATTTATAATTCGTATTTGGTTGATAATTAATTATAAATAATTATAAGTAAAATATCCTCTATGAAAAAAATAGGTATACTCTTCGGTTTTGAAAATACGTTTCCTCCGGCGTTTGTAGAGGAGGTCAACAGCCGGAATGAAAAAGACATATTCGCTGAGTTCGTAAAAGTGGAGGAGTTAATGCAGGGCCGGGATTCCGGGTATGCGGTGATTATAGACCGGATTTCCCAGGATGTTCCGTTTTACCGGGCTTTCCTGAAAAATGCCGCCTCGCAAGGTGCAGCGGTTATTAACAATCCCTTCTGGTGGAGTGCCGACGAAAAATTTTTTAATAATATTATAGCCCAGGAATTAAAAGTGCCCGTGCCTAAAACGGTACTCCTGCCCAGCAAGGATATGCCTCAGGATACCCGCACAGCTTCCTTCAGGAATCTAAAATATCCCTTAAACTGGGAGATGATCTTTAATTATGTGGGTTTTCCCGCCTACTTTAAACCTCACTCCGGCGGTGGTTGGAAAAGTGTGTTTAAGGTGCATGATGAAAAGGAATTTTTCGAAGCCTATAATCAAACCGGGCAACTGGTGATGATGCTCCAGGAATGTATTGATTTTACCGATTATTATCGCTGTTATTGTATCGGTACGGAACAGGTGCACATTATGCCTTATGAACCTCGTAACCCACATCATTTGCGTTATTTTCCTGAAAACCCTAACCGGGATAAGGTGATGATGGATACCATTACGGACTACGTGCAGAAATTAAATGTGGCTCTAGGTTATGACTTTAATACGGTTGAATTTGCTGTAAAAGACGGGATACCTTACGCAATAGATTTTTGCAACCCGGCACCGGATGCTGAGATCACTTCCGTGGGGGAAGAAAACTTTAAATGGATTATCAAAGCAGCTGCTGACTTAGCGATAAGCCGGGCTCAGAGTCATAAACCAGGCCAGATGAACCTTCGCTGGGGCTCATTCATCAATCAAAGTACAGAACAGGGCATGTATTTGCATAAGCCTGCTAAAAAGAATACCAGCAAAAAGTAATTTGAATTATGGAGCAAGTGCGAGTGGCCATTCTGGATCTCTATGCGGGCACGCCAGGGATGGGAATGGGCAATTTGAAACGAATAGTGGAGGAGGTTTATCCTCCCATTGTTTATGATATTTTTGATGTGAGGCAGCATGCCGAGGTGCCTGATCTTTCTTATGACATTTATATCTCATCCGGCGGTCCCGGAGATCCTCGGGAAGGCGATGGGGTGTGGGATAAAGCGTATTTTGATTGGGTGGACGCTTTGTTGGCACATAATCGTGCACACCCTCACCACCCTAAATATGCCTTTTTTATTTGTCACTCCTTTCAGATGTTGTGCCATCATTTGAAAATGGGTCGCGTTAGCAAACGGCCTAAAAAATCATTTGGTGTGTTTCCGGTCGAAAAAACAGCTCAAGGGAAAGACTTTTTTCTGTTCAGATTACTAAACGATCCTTTTTATGTGGCGGATTTTAGGTCCTACCAAATACGTCCGAACCTACGGCGGATCGATGAATTAGGCGTAGAGATACTGGCTATGGAGCTTGAAGATATGCGTCTGCACCGATATGGAGCCATGATGGCTTTACGTATCACTGATCATATCATTGCCACTCAGTTTCATCCTGAAGCTGACCCAGAGGGTATGATGAACTATGCAGTAAAAGATGATTGGAGGAATATCATCATATCCCAATATGGAGAAGAAATCTACCGTGAAATGATCGATCACCTTGAAGATCCTCAAAAAATCGATTTAACCTTTAAAAGTGTTTTGCCAGTGTTTTTACACCAGGCTGCCAATGCCGTCAGCAGGATTCCGGCACTGGTCTAAGAAATCTGTTATAAATTAGCCCTGTTTTTTTTTGGGCAAGGGTATTATAAATTAATCTAATGGTAAACCACTGGCGCCGAGCATTTAATGCGACTTGGACTGAAGAAAAGTATCAACACATGCTTTCCTTTATATCCCAACGCTTTAACCACACCCCCAAGTTCAGAATTGCAGAAACTCCATTATTTATTAGCCGGGAATTCGAAAAAAAATTAATAGCGGCTGGAGAAGCGGTGGTCGGTGAAGTAGCCTCACCGGACTTTAAATCAATCGATTTTTCTCCTATTCAAGCCCTGTTAGTTCCAGGTGATGCTCCGCATCCTATGTTTTTAGTTGTTGATTTTGGGGTTTGTGAAAGTACTGATGGAAGTCTGGAGCCAAAACTGATTGAGATACAAGGATTTCCCTCATTATTTTATTATCAGTTGTTCTTGGCAGAAGCCTTTAAAACTACCTATCCTTTTCTGGCTGGCCACCGCCATCTCTTTGAAGTTGATGAAACGGAATACATCCGACTAATGAATGGTTTGATATTAGGCGGTCATGCTCCTGAAAATGTAGTCTTAATCGATTATGATCCTGCTAACCAAGCCACCGCCATTGATTTTTTCTGTACCCAAGCGGCCACCGGCATTACACCCATTTGCATCACTCAAGTAAAAAGGGCTGGGCGAGAATTATATTATATCAATAGCAATGGACAAAAAACACCAATCCATCGAATTTATAACCGATTGATATTTGATGAATTAGATCAGCATCCCGAACTGAAGCTTGAATTCAGTCTGCGTGAAGAGGTGGATGTGGAATGGGCGGGGCACCCTAATTGGTATTTTAAAGTAAGCAAATTCATTCTCCCTTACTTAAAATCGTCATGTGTTCCAGCTTCCCAGTTTCTTTCCAACGTTAAAACCATCCCATCCGATCTGGAAAATTATGTCTTAAAACCATTGTTTTCCTTTGCTGGAAGCGGCGTGGTCTTTGATGTGACTGCGGAGGATATTGCTCGTGTTACTCAACCGGAAAATTTCCTGTTACAACGCAAAGAAAAGTATGCTTCATTTCTGGAAGCGCCTGATGGTCTGGTTAAATCGGAAATAAGATTACTCTATGTGTGGGAAGATGGGCAAGATCGCCCTCGTCTAGTGCATAATTTATGCCGATTAAGTAAAGGACAGCTGATTGGGGTAAAATTTAATAAGAATAAAACCTGGGTCGGCGGCAGCATTTGTTTTTTTGAACCCTGATTCTTTACAGATAGGCCCAATTAAAGATGCAATCTGGTTTTGCGACCTAAAAGGACTTCTTCCGATTCTCGTCGGTCAGGGTCAGGAACACAACAGTCCACAGGACATACCGCGGCGCACTGGGGTTCCTCATGGAAACCTACGCATTCGGTACATTTATCAGGTACGATAAAATATAGATCGTTCGATACCGGGATATTTTTTTTATGAGCATCCACGATGGTGCCGTCGTCCAATGTATAACTTCCTTTTACAGTATTCCCGTCGGCTATAGCCCATTCCACTCCACCTTCGTAGATGGCGTTATTGGGGCATTCCGGTTCGCAGGCTCCACAATTAATGCATTCGTCAGTGATGATGATGGCCATGTCTGTCCCTAATTTTTATCTATTGATTAAGTCTCTAACAGCTGGGTCGCAAAATAAGTTTTAATACTTTCATTTTTTTACCGGTACACCCCAACAATTTGATCTGAAAAGCATTATTTTCAGCACCGATTTAACCTCTTTTAGATTGAATTCAGGTAAGACATGGGGTGTCTAAATACAATCCTTAATCGGGAATCCAAATGTTTTATGGTTGCAACTTTGAAGCTTATTCAAGCTGGACATTATGTCGGAATGTTTGTTCTTAGTTTATTATTTTATCTGGGATGTACACCTACATTACCTCCGGGTGATCCGGACCAAGGGGGATTGACCGTGCCGGACGGATTTGAAGTGATCGTCGTCGCCGATAGTCTTGGAAAAGCCAGACATTTGGCGGTCAATGATAATGGGGATATCTATGTGAAGCTGCGTTTCCCTCTTCAGGAGGGCGAAAATATCGCTTTAAGAGATAATAACGGCGATGGGAAGGCCGATGTAATCAAACATTGGGGGAATTACGGGGAAAAAGGTAATTATGGCTCCGGAATGCGTATACATAAAGGTTACCTGTATTTGAGCACGGCCGGGGAGGTGTATCGTCATCGTTTAATACCGGGTGAACTACTGCCTGCAATCCCCGGCGAACTTCTACTGATTGATGATTATAAAAATGCTGTTTTTGGTTTTGAGCATGTGGCCAAACCCATTACGTTTGACGAGGCTGGTCATATGTACATTCCATTTGGATCTCCTGGTGATGTGTGCCAGATCGTTAATCGTAAGCCCGGCTCCTTAGGGCAATATCCTTGCCCGCAATTAGCCTATCATGGCGGTGTCTGGCAATTTGCAGAGGATAAACCGAACCAACTCCAAAAAGATGGTAAACTCTATGCCACCGGCATTCGCAGCATCGTGGGTATGGACTGGAATAAAGAAGATAATACGTTATATGCTTTACAGCATGGCCGGGATAATTTTGCCTCCACCTGGCCGGATTTATTTTCACCCTGGCAAAGCGCTTTATTGCCGTCAGAAGAGTTTTTGCGGGTAAAGGAGGGGAGTGATGCGGGCTGGCCGTATTTATATTATGATCAGCTGCAAAGTAAAAAATTAGTAAATCCTGAATATGTCCATAAAGCGGATAGTATAGGAGACCCTTCGTTGTATAATCAGCCACTGATTGGATTCCCAGGTCATTTTGCACCCAATGATTTGTTGTTTTACACTGGGGATCAATTCCCGGAAAGGTACAAAAATGGCGCTTTTATAGCTTTCCACGGATCTACCATCCGGGCGCCATATCCTCAAGCTGGTTATTTTATCGGGTTTGTACCTTTTAAAGATGGTCAACCTTATGGACCTTGGGAAGTGTTTGCAGATGGATTCGCCGGAGTGGATACTATCCTTAATACCAGTAATGCCAAATATCGCCCAATGGGTCTGGCACAGGGTCCTGATGGGTCATTGTATATCAGTGAAAGTGAAAAAGGTAAAATTTGGAGGGTTATGTTTAAAGGAGATAGAAATTCCTTTGGACCAGGTCAATTGGCTGCCATGGAAAAACATAAAGAGTTACCGCACATTAAAACTCCGGATGAAAAGTTAGATAATATGGACATTGGGCGGATTGCAGCCGGCGAAAGACTTTATTTAAAACATTGTAGTGTTTGTCATCTGCCGGATGGCAAAGGTGATGGCACACGATATCCGCCTATCTTCAATTCGGATTATGTCAACGGGGTGCCGGATCACCTTATCCACATTATGTTAAAAGGCCTGCAAGGTAAAGTGACTGTGCGTGGACAAGTGTATGACGGGGTTATGCCTGCTTTCGATTATTTAGGTGATGAGGAGGTGGCTCAAATTCTGACCTATGTGCGGAATAATTTAGGCAACAAAGCTTCCAGCATTCCGGCATTTGCCGTGCAAATTGCCCGATACAAAATTAACCATCCTAATGAAAAGCCTGCTGAATAAATCTGCCATGATCAATCTAAAAATAGCGCGGCCAGTTTTTCGTTTATTTCGTTTATTCTGACTGATGACATATTGGTTAATACTACAACCGCTATTTTTTGAACGGGGTAATAAATGAGGTTACAAGTTCCACCGACAGAACCTCCAGAGTGACCGATAATGACTTGGTCCTGTTTATCCTTCCAGGTCCTCCAGCCCATACCATAGCCGGTTGATTGCCCCTGCTTATTTATTTGAGGCGTAGTTATCAACTGCCAGGTTTTTGGTTGGATGAATTTCTGCTCAGCCATAGCGTGCATAAATCTTAAGAGATCAAATGCAGTACTCAGAAATCCCCCACCAGCCCACTTGTAACTGTTATCCACAAAAGGAGCATTAAACACGCCTGTCATGGAACGCTGATAGTACCCTGTGCGATGGGGAATAATTTTGTCGGCAAACTCCGGCAATGTATTCTGCATGCCCAGAACATCAAATATGTTTTGTTGCATAAAGGTTAGAAAATCTTTTTTTCCGGCCTGTTCCAGCACTGCACTTAATAAATTATACCCGTAACTGGAATAATTGTAGGCTGTACCAGGTGCGGTTAGCAAAGTATCGTTTTTAAACATATCCAAAGCCAGGGTGACAGAGCCAAATGGTTTGGTGTTTAAAAATTCATTACCCTGATAATGACGGATGCCAGCCAGGTGACCGGCCAATAAGCGGGAGGTAATGGAAGTTTTTCCACCGTCGGCAGGATAATCTTTTAAATAAAACTGAATAGGGGTATCCAGATAAAGCTGTCCCCGTTCGTATAATAAGGCCAGGGCTGCCGAAGTTAGTGATTTGGAAATACTTCCGATACGGAATTTTGTTTGGTAGGGATCAACCGGGGTCATAGCTTCCAGGTTGCTTTGACCAAACCCTTCCGACCAAATCATTTCATGATCCATGCTGATGGCTACAGCCATGCCCGGAATGTTCTGTTCAGTCATAAATTGCTGACAAATTACCCGCGCAGCCTGGATATCAACACTCAGGTTTTTCTGAGCCCATCCATAATAAGGGACTACGACAATGAAAAACAATAACCTTATTATCCACATCATCTTGACGTTATTTTTTTTACCAAGATAATACATCCCAATTGAATGGAATGCTATTAAAAAATACTAACCCGGAAATTAAACTTAATAACCACTGATATGACCAGACATGTTTTGCGGTCTCGGTTA
>JAYRWN010000366.1:0-29771 GCA_041917975.1 Saprospiraceae bacterium
CCAGGCAAAACGGTTTTAACAGAAAAGCGGGCACGCCAATATTTTCAATTTATCTCTGCAGATGAAATTATCGGAAGGACCATCATTTACCAGGATAGTATCAGCACCGTCGTAACCGGTGTGGTCAGCAATCTTGAGGAAATAACCGATTTTTCTTTCTTAGAGTTTGTTTCATTGGAGACCATGCTACCTGAATTACGAAAAAATGCCTGGGATGAATGGGGTTCTATTACTTCGGCAACTCAGTTTTTTATTCAGGTGCAGGAAGGTATTGCTGCGGATAACCTGGAAGCCAGGATCAACGCTCTGCGTCAGCGTAAAACGAATGGCAATGATTTTTTAGTCACTGAACATTATTTGCAACCGCTGAAAAACATCCATTTTGAGGCTGAGTTTGGGGGTTTGGGAGATCGGACTGGGCATCGGCCTACCTTGTACGGGCTTATGATTGTGGGTCTATTTTTATTGCTTTTAGGATGCACCAATTACATAAACCTGTCTACGGCACAATCCAGTTTAAGAGCTAAAGAAATTGGTGTTCGCAAGACTATTGGTAGTTCGCGAGGGCAGTTAATCCGGTTACATCTGACGGAGACAGCGCTACTCACCTTTATGGCGTTGCTGGTCTCGTTGTTATTGGTTCCAATCCTGATTCAGCAGTTTAGAGATTTTATCCCACCCGGAGTTACAGTGGTGGCATTAGGTTCACAGGAGGTATTAATTTTTTCGTTGATCCTGATCGTGGTGGTTAGTGTGTTGGCGGGATTTTATCCGGCATGGGTTTTAACCCGCTTTAATCCCGTCGTTGTTTTAAAAAATCACTTGCCTTTTATAAAGGGGGAGTATCGCGGATATTTACGAAAAGTACTTACTGTTGGACAATTTGTGATTGCACAATTATTTGTGATTGCCACTTTGGTGGTAGGTAAACAAATTCGTTTTGTATTAAATCAAGAGCTGGGATTTAATCAGGATGCGATAGTTATCGTCCATGGTGCAGGGCCATGGGAAGACATGCAACCCAGACAAACTTTATTGCACCAGAAAATAAAAAACCTGGCAGCGGTGAAAAACTCCAGTCTTAGTGGTGTACCGCCGGCAACAGACAATATCAATGTATCGACCGTCAACTTTAATCAAGATGGCAGAACTATCGAAACATCTGTGGAACTCAGAGATGCGGATTCAAGTTATTTTAATCTATACGGATTAAAACTTTTAGCTGGCAGATACCTGCATTACAGCGATACCAGCCGGGAATATGTAATCAATGCTACATTTGCCAAGTTTTTAGGCTATGATGATCCTACTCAGTTAATTGGTAAAACATTAGACCGGGGTCATGGTGAATTACCTATTGTAGGTGTGTTGAACGACTTTCACGCCCGATCCATGCATGAGCCGATTAAACCTTTGTTGTACACAACCCGGGCCAAACAACATCATACCATTCATGTGGCTTTACAATCAGCATCCATAAATAATTTATCCACCATCATAGGGCAATTGGAGCAGGCCTGGCAGGAAGTATATGGAGATGAACCTTTCAACTATGAGTTTTTTGATGAGAGTATTGCAAAATTTTATCTAAAGGAAAAACAAACCGCAAAATTATTAACATGGTGTGCTGCTCTGGCAATCCTGATCAGTTGTTTAGGTATTTTAGGGTTAGTGATACATATAACACAAATCCGTCTAAAGGAGGTGGGTATTCGTAAAATATTAGGTGCAACAGCTCTACAATTATTTAATCTATTGGCTAAGGAGTTCATTTATTTGGTGACGGTGGCGTGTCTTTTAGCCATTCCTTTTGCCTGGTGGGGTATGTCCAATTGGCTTAAAAATTATGCTTTTCGCACCAATTTACCCTGGTGGATTTTTGCCTTGGCGTTTGTAATTATGATGCTGGTGGCCTTGGCTACATTAAGTATTAATACCATTAAGACCGCCCAAGCCAAGCCCGTGCAGGCGTTGAGGAACGAATGACAACAAAGTATAGGTAATTAAAAATTATGGTTATTGTCAAAAAAAGGCCATGGCGTTTGGCGGATCATGGTGTTTTAGTACATGACCAGGAAAAAGCTGGCAGGTTGGGCAGATGAAACTCTATTTATACTTCTTAGTAGTGTGTGATTTGGTTAGAAGCTGGAAAATTCAACCGTATTAATGGGCAGCTGCCTTTAGGCGCAGAATTTGACCGGGTAGTAGTTCCAATCATTTGACAGGCGGAGGGATAGCCGGTGTTTAATTTAACTAATGACCGGATTGATGATCTCGCTTTTATATTGACCAGTTTTAAGTTTGTTCGTTACTGCTGAGAAGGCATCCAGGGTAAGCCGGATGTCTTCTGCGGTATGAGATGCGGTAGGAATCAGCCTTAGGATGATCATGCCTTTGGGAATAACGGGATATACCACGATGGAACAGAAGATGGAGTACTTTTCGCGCAATTCATATACCAATTGAGTGGCTTCTCCGGGTGAGCCGAGCAAATAAACCGGTGTAACGCAGGTGTTGGTCACGCCGATTTCAAAACCGCGTTCTTTCAGTCCATTTTGCAAGGCATGCACATTGTGCCATAATTTTTCACGTAATTCCGGTTTGGTCATCAACAGTTCCAGACGTTTAAGATTACCAATCACCAAGGGCATGGGCAATGATTTGGCAAAGATCTGGGAACGAAGGTTATATTTTAAGAACTCGATAACTGAGGGAGTAGCCGCGAAAAAAGCTCCGATACTGGCCATGGATTTGGCGAAGGTGGAAAAATAAATATCGATGTCGTCTTGTACCTGCTGTTCTTCTCCGGCGCCGGCGCCGGTTTTACCCAACACGCCAAAGCCATGAGCGTCATCGACCAGAAGGCGAAAATTATATTTCTCTTTGAGGGCGACTATTTCGCGTAATTTACCCTGATCTCCACGCATACCAAAAACGCCTTCAGTGATCACCAGGATGCCACCACCGGTGGTTTCAACGATTCGTTGGGCCCGGACAAGATTTTTTTCCAGGCTGGCCACGTCATTATGATCAAAAGCAAAACGTTTGCCTAAATGTAAGCGAACTCCATCCACGATACAGGCGTGGCTTTCGGAATCGTAAACCACGACATCATGGCGGGTGAGCAAGGCGTCAATAGCGGAGACCATGCCTTGGTAGCCAAAGTTGACCAATAAACCAGCTTCTTTACCCACAAAGTGAGCTAAGCGGGTTTCTAATAAGTCATGATAATCAGAATTTCCAGACATCATGCGTGCGCCCATGGGATACGCCAAGCCATATTTTTCGGCAGCTTCGGCATCGGCTTTGCGAACCTCAGGATGATTAGCCAGGCCCAGATAGTTATTGATGCTCCAGCAAATAACTTCTTTTCCACGGAAGTACATACGACTGCCTAATTCTCCGGTGAGCTTAGGAAAGATGTAATAGCCTTCGGCGGCTTGGGCATATTGGCCGAGGGGGCCGCGTTGTTTTTCAATACGATTAAAAATATCCATGAGGTAAGATTAATTTATAATATTAAGCAAAGGATAAACATCAAGAATAAAAATCGATGACTTTACGCAATTGTTCTTTCAAGTAGAATACACCACTGCGGGATTTGGTGACTGCATGAAAATTGGAATGGAAAAAGCCCACATGTTGCATCCAGGCATTGTTATAGATTTTGCTAAGGTAGCGGCTGCCATGATCGGGTAATAACAAAACAACCACATCATTTTTGCCCAACTCTTTTTTTACCTGCACTAAGGCGGCCAGCACGGCCCCGGAAGAATATCCAGCCAAAATGCCTTCTTTTTTGGCCATCCGGCGTGCTAAAAGAGCGCTTTCTTCATCAGCGACTTTCACTACCTTATCAATAACTTTAAAGTTGGTAGTTTTGGGTATAAAATTTTTACCCACACCTTCCAGAAGATAGCTATGGATGTCCTGATCCATAACCCGGCCCTCCTGGTGAAAACGTTGTAAGACAGAACCATAGGCATCGACACCGATGACCTGGATGGCAGGATTTTTTTCTTTAAGGTATTGAGCTGTCCCTGAGATCGTGCCACCGGTACCCATGGTAGCAATAAAGTGGGTTACTTTACCCTGTGTTTGTTGCCAGATTTCCGGGCCGGTCAGATGATAGTGGGCATCAGCGTTGGCCAGGTTAAAATACTGGTTAATAAAAAAACTGTTTTTAATGGATTTTTCCAAAGTTGCGGCGACAGAATAGTGCGACTGGGGGTCTTGATATTTCACCGAACTGGGGCATACTTTGACCTTCGCCCCGATGGCTTCCATGAGCTGAATTTTTTCTTTGGATATCTTATCGGGAACGCAGAGTATGCAGCTATACCCTTTTACTGCGGCGACCATAGCAAAACTGTAGCCGGTGTTACCTGAAGTGGCTTCAATAATGGTGCCTCCCGGTTTAATTTTGCCGGTCCGTTCTGCATCTTCAATGATGTATTTTGCTATCCGGTCTTTAGCAGAATGACCGGGATTAGCTCCTTCCAATTTAGCTAAAATAAGCGCTGGGGTATCTTTTGCCAGGAAATGCAATTTTACCAGCGGGGTATTACCCACAGTTTCGAGTATAGAGTCGTAATATTGCATAGGACCGCACTAACAGGTTGACGGCGCAAAAATAAGGATTTTTCCGGATTAATAATTGACCCAGATCATAGAACAAAATGTTGGATGGCATATAAAACAAAAAAGCCGGGATTAATCCCGGCTATATTATAATAATATTTTTGCAGTGAGGTTACTGATGAATGGTATTTTTTGGCGCACTGGTTTTCATCGACTGATTTGTGACCTTAGCATTAGAATTCACCTGGATGGCCTGAGCTTTCAATCCTTCCTTAGTCGACGTTTTGTTTTTTTCACATTTAGCCGCGCATTCTGGCGTACATACTTTGCCGGCAGAAGCACATTTGGCCATCTGGTCTGGTGTACAAGCGGCTTTTTCTATAAAACTGTTTGATTCAGCATTGTAAACCACTTCGGTAAGACTTGTTTCTCCTTTATCGTTAGTAATTTGTCTGAAATAGGACGTCAAATCATCTTTAGAGGTGATCACAATGTCTTTACTGACGGCGGCTAACGCAGAAGCTGCTTTGGCATGATCAGCACTGGTAGTAGAGGCCTTGCCTTTAGCACAGCAGCTTTGAGCTTGTAATACAGACGCTGTACTAAACAGCATTACAACAGCAAATACAACTAGTTTCTTCATGTTTTAAATTCTATTTGAGGAGTAAAAATAATTAAAGTACCTGTTAATTCAAACGAATAATCCGGTCTTAACATATGTTTAGCAACAACAATTATTCCATAAAATCAGACCTGAGCTTGTTTTATGCTTAAGGTTATACGTTTTCGGGCTGCTTCTACTTCAATAACTTTTACCTGTACTTTTTGCTGTAGACACAATACCTCATCCGGTCGTCGGATAAAACGGTGAGCTATTTCGGAAATATGCACCAGGCCATCCTGTTTTACACCAATATCAACAAAGGCTCCAAACTGGGTAAGGTTGGTCACAATTCCGGAAAGAATCAAGCCGGGTACCAGATCATTTATAGACAGGACGCCGGAGGTATAGGCTGGCACTTCAGCCTGACCGCGGGGATCTAAACCTGGTTTTGCTAATTCCGCAAGGATATCTTGTAAAGTAGGTAATCCGACCTCCGGGGAAAGGTAAGCCGAAAGGTCCAAACCCTGACGCAGGGTGTCATCTGCTATAAGATTAGGGATGGAGGTGTGCCTATCGCTGGCCATGCGTTGGACCAATTGATATCGTTCAGGATGGACGGCTGTATTATCCAATGGGTTTTCACCTCCTCTTAGGCGTAAGAAACCGGCACATTGTTCGAACGCTTTTGGACCTAGTTTGGGGACCTGGAGCAACTGCCGGCGGGAGGTAAATAATCCATGTTCGGATCGGTAACGAACAATATTTTCCGCTACCACCGGGCCCAGGCCGGAGACATGCATGAGGAGAGGTTTAGATGCAGTGTTTAGTTGCACGCCCACCTGGTTGACACAAGACTCAACAATGCGTTCCAACTTTTCCCGTAATTTTTTCTGATTTACATCATGCTGGTATTGCCCTACTCCAATGGATTTGGGATCAATTTTAATCAATTCGGCCAAAGGATCTTGTAGTCGCCTACCGATAGAAATGGCACCACGAAAGGTTAAATCCAGATCCGGGAATTCTTCGCGTGCTAACTCCGAAGCGGAGTAAACTGATGCTCCTGATTCACTGATAAGGTATATTTTGGAAGTCCATTCCGGCAGAGAAGTATAGAGCCAGTCAAACGTTTCCCGGCCGGCTGTACCGTTCCCAATAGCAATGGCAGCGATATTAAATTGGCTTAACCAACGTTTTATTTTTTGAAGGTCTTCGGATGCTTTATGGTGTGGAGGATGAGGATAGATGGTGTCCTGATGGAGCAGATTGCCTTGTTCATCCAAAAGAACAACCTTGCATCCTGTGCGAAAACCGGGATCAATACCCAAAATAGGTTTTTCACCAAAAGGTGCGGATAACAGCAAGTTCTGAACATTTTGCGCAAATACATGAATGGCCTCCTGGTCAGCTTGTTCCTTCAGTTGAGCGTGTATTTCAGTCGCTAAGGAGGGTTGTAGTAAACGTTTGTAACTATCCTCTATAGCCAGAGATACCTGTTGTGCAGAGGCACTGCGATTTTTCACCCAACCGCTTTTAAGTTGCTGAATGGTCCGGTCAGGATCCGGGCCGATGTCTACTTTAAGGTGTCCCTCTTCTTCTCCCCTAAATATAGCTAGAATGCGGTGCGCAGGCAGGGATGAGGTTTTTTCAGCGTACTGGAAGTAGTCGCGGTATTTTTGACCGGACTCTTGATGACCTTTTAATACCTGAGCCTGCAAGAGGGCATGTTTCGTAAATATATTACGTAGAAATGTACGAGTAGGAGGGTCTTCGTTGATTTGTTCAGCAAGGATGTCTCGCGCTCCGGCCAAAGCGTTTTCTGCGGTAATTTCTTTAGTAAGGTGTGGTTTTACCAGTTGATCCAGGTGCGCGTAAGTCTGTTGCAGTAATTGGATGGCCAACGGCTCCAAACCCAGTTCACGGGCCTTATCGGCGCGGGTTTTACGCTTAATTTTATAAGGTAAATATAAGTCTTCCAATAATAATGGGTCGAAGCAGGTGGTAATCCTTTCAGCTAATTGCGGGGTCAATTTGCCTTGGGCTGCGATGGTGTCACTGATAAACGTTTGGCGTTCTATCAAATCACGATATTTTTTTACTTCCATCCGAAGCGTGTCGAGAGCAACCTCATCCAGACTTCCGGTTTGTTCTTTCCGATACCGGGCGATAAACGGGATGGTACACCCATTATCCAGTAATTGTATCGCAGCTTTTATTTGTGAGGTCTTAAGTCCGGTTTTATTCTGTAGGTAAGCGTACATAAAATATTTGGTGTTTTTTATTAGGTGTAAAGGTAATAACAGAATCTTTTTACCTTATTTAGCGTCACAATGAATACAAAATGTTAAATTAGAATTTAAGATGGTTAAAGCACTTTTTGTCGTTCTATCTTTAACCCTGATAGCCATGTGTAAAACTCCAATGTTTAATCCTTCGGCCTATACCGGCCAATATTTTTTGATTGGTCAAGGGGGAGGAGTGACTGGCAGGGAAAAAGGAACATGTATAAATGATCGCGGGCTCATTTACACCTTTGAAGGGCTTGGTGACTGGCAATTTACTTATCAGAAAAAATTGCCCTTGGACCTGTTTCATCAACTTGAATCAAACTATAAAGTGCTTAAGTTAAACGAATTGCAGTTGCAACAACCGGGTAACACCTATAAATTCATTGAATGGTCGAACGGTAAACAAAAACAACGGCTGACCTGGAATGAACAGGTGGAGTTAAACACAAAATCAGCTAAACTCTTTTACGATATTTTTCAAACGATCACTTCGAAATAAGCTCCTTTATGAAAAGTCTCAATTTATTGATAGCTTTTTGTTTATTGACCCTCATGGTGCATGGTCAAAATAAATTTTTAGACAAGACCTATACGGGCAAGAAGATCTCAACTAACAAGGTGCCTTTACGTACCATACAAATCAATCATAAATTTAAGGTTTCACCCAATAAGGACTATCCGCGACTGGACGTACAAAGTTTGTCGTTGAACGGCAATCTGAAAATAAGCAGTTATCAACGCCTAGGAGCTTCTGTATCTTTGGAAGGGGAATATAAAGACTTCACCGTTCGTAATAAACCGGATTTTTCCGGACAACTGAAAGCGATTAAAGATATTTTACCCGTATTACCGCAGAAGCAAAAACTGAGTGTACAGTCAGTTGAAGCTGCTGATACTTATGGTTGGCATACAGTACGCGTGCTCGAGGAGCATCAAGGCCTTCCGGTCTATGGCGGAGAAGCGGTGTTGCAGGTAAAGGGTGCGCAACTCCGGTTTATAGGTCGCCTGTTTAAAGTAGCGAATGACCTACCGGAAGCTGTGCTTAGTAAAACACAAGCTCTGACCAGGGCCAGGGAAGATGTAAAACAACACACCAAATTATTAGAACTAAATAAGACCGACTATTTGCCTAACCATCTTGGCAAAAACGAACTGGTAGTCTATCCGGAGGGGGACCAGCAAGGTCGATTGGCATATCATATAGAATTTTTCCCCAATTATGGTGACCACTGGTTTTATCTCATCGACGCGCTAACCGGCGAGGTGATTAAAAAACACTCCCAAGCCTGTAAACTACATCATGATCATAGCGAGTTATTTGGCGGTCCGGCGACCGGTGTAGGTAAAGATCTGGCAGGCAAAGACCAGACCTTTAATACGTTTGATGACAACGGGACGCACTATTTGTTTGATGTTTCCAGGACTATGTTTAAATCCCTGGGAAGCGCATCAAGCGAACCCGTAGGAGTGATCATCACCTTTGATGCTAAGAATACTAGTCCGGAAAACGATAACTTCAAGACTGAGATAGTTACTAATTCCTCGCGAAACTGGTCTAACCCTACAGCTGTATCCGCACATGTCAATGCAGGGCTGGCATACGAATATCTGCGTTCTACCTTTAAACGCAATTCCATCAATGGACAAGGTGGGAATATATATTCCATCATCAATGTCGTGGAAGACGACGGGTCCTCGATGGAAAATGCCTTCTGGAATGGTGCAGCGATGTTTTATGGCAACGGCGGCAACGGTTTTAATCCATTAGCCCGGGCCTTAGATGTGGCCGGTCATGAAATGTTTCACGGGGTGGTACAAAACACCGCTAACCTGGAATATGAAGGCGAGTCCGGGGCGATGAACGAGTCGTTTGCGGATATTTTTGGAGCAATGATAGACCGCGACGATTGGTTAATGGGTGAGGATGTGGTTAAACGGTCGGCATTCCCGAGTGGCGCCTTGCGAAGCCTGTCCGATCCACATAATGGAGGTACCTCATTGCGTGATCCAGGATATCAACCACGAACCTTCAATGAACGTTATACTGGAACTCAGGACAACGGAGGCGTGCATATCAATAGCGGAATTCCTAACTGGGCATTCTTTAAGATTGCCACAGCTTTAGGAAAACCCAAAGCCGAACAGATATTTTACCGCGCTTTATCCGAATATCTCGTGCGCTCTTCCCAATTTGTAGACCTGCGCAATGCGGTGGTCATGGCCACCAAAGACATTCACGGCGCAAATGCCAGTGAACTGACTGTAATAAATACCGCTTTTAATGAGGTAGGAATTGTGGCCGGACAAGGCGGCGAATATCAGGAGGATGTGCAGACGAACCCCGGTCAGGATGTTGTAGCTATTTTGAATGGTGCAGATGATGATCAGCTGTATTTGGCCAATGCAGCAGGTCAATTGATTACCGAATCACTTTCTGAAAATCCTCCAAATAAGCGCCCAAGTGTAACCGATGATGGCAGTGCTTTGATTTACGCTTCTCAGGACGGTGTATTGCGATATATTGTTTTTGACTGGGTTAAAGGGGAATATCAAGCCGATGTTCTGGATGATCAAATCGAATGGGGCAATGCCGCCATTTCCAAAGATGGCACCCGGTTTGCGGCTATACCCAAAGAACCAGGCAATATAATCTATGTGTACGATTTTGCTATCAATGGGGGAGAATGGCGGGAGTACGAATTATATAACCCTACCTTTACTGAAGGTGTAACCACCGGAGATGTGTTAAGACCAGACGTCCTGGAATTTGATTTTACCGGTGAATATGTAATGTATGATGCCGAAAACAAAATAGAATCTCAAAACGGAAATTCCATCCAGTACTGGGACATTGGATTTTTACATGTATTTGACCAGCCAAACAAAACCTGGGGCAGTGGGCGTATTGACAAATTATTCAACAGTTTACCCGAAAACACTACAGTGGGTAACCCTACTTTTTCAAAAAATTCTCCATACATTATTGCTTTCGACCTCATCGATGAGAATGTTAGCCCGGTAGGATATTTTACATTAGGCGCAAATTTGGAGACTTTAGATGTCGACACCATTGTTGAAAACAACGTACCCGGCGAACCTACTTATTCGCGTTCGGATGACCGGATACTGGTAAACACCGAGGTGGAAGAACTGATTATATTTACCCGATTGGACCTATATGCGATTCCTCTGGCAAAAAATAAGATCAGCATAGCTGGGGCCCCATCTCTTTTCCGCCAAAATGCTTCATCAGCTTATTGGTTTGGAACTGGAAGCCGGGATTTAGTTACTTCATTAAAAAATACTTTTATTCAGGACTTTCAGGTCAAAGTATATCCCAACCCGGTAACGCAGATCAGTACTCTGGAGTTCATAAATCAAAATAATGAACCGTGGATGATGAGGGTGTTTAGACCCGATGGAGCAGTGGTCGTTCAAAATCAAGGCCAGGGCAAGGGTTTGCATCGTGAATCTATCGGACTGAGCGGTCTTCCGGCTGGGATGTACCTGGTCAATCTAACTATTGGTGCTAAAACCGGAGCGGTGAAACTATGGAAAAAATAAACCTATCCACTGAGGAGACTATTTGTGGATAGCTCAGTACAAAAAAAGAGAGTTTTACAATTGGCCCTCTTCATCAGCGTAGTGGTGATGGGTATAAAAGTATTGGCCTGGTTGTGGACCGGCTCCAACGCCATTTTATCGGATGCCTTGGAAAGTATTGTAAACCTGGTGGCAGGAAGTTTTGCCCTCTACAGTGTGATTATAGCCGGCAAGCCCAAAGATGAAAGCCATCCTTATGGTCATGGTAAAATAGAATTTCTATCTGCCGGACTGGAAGGAACATTAATAGCGATAGCCGGCACGACGATATTGGTTAAGGCTGTCTATAATTTTTGGCATCCACAAGCCTTAAAAAGTGTGGATGTGGGCTTATGGCTGACCTTACTTACCGGAGGCATAAACTTTATTACTGGTCAGTATTTACAAAAAAACGCACGCCGGCTTAAATCCCTGACTCTGGAGGCGGATGGCAAACACCTCAGCTCCGATGCGTGGTCCAGTGCTGGTCTTGGTCTTGGGTTACTGATGATCTGGCTAACCGGGTTGCAGTGGTTGGATAATGCTATAGCTGTAGTCATGGGACTTTATATTCTATTCACGGGTTATCAGTTGATGCGAAAATCGCTAGCCGGTGTGATGGATGAAGCTGATTATGTGCTGATTGAACAATTAATAGATATCCTAAACCAGAATCGACAAGCTCATTGGGTAGATGTGCATAATTTCAGGGTCATCAAGTACGGGACGGATTTGCATATTGATTGTCATGTGACACTGCCCTGGTATTTATCCTTACAGGAAGCTCATCAGAGCATATCGGAGGTGGAAAAAATCATTGGAGCACAGGCGGAGCATAAAATAGAACTATTCATTCATGCTGATCCCTGTCTCACTACGTCATGTTCTATATGTACGCATACAACCTGTGCGGAAAGGCTACATCCGTTTCAACGGCAAGTCACCTGGAAACTCTCCAATGTGCTGCCCAATGTCAAACACCATCTGAGCACAGAATAAATACTAAACTAGTCAGGCAAAAGTTTCGGCGATGATGGAGCTTTGTTGTTGGTCATGAATGGCTTTAAATCCGGTAGCTGGGGATGCAGACGCTTTGCGCCCGATAATTCGAAAACCTTGGTCAGGAAAATGGTACAATAAAGACATCCAAGCACCCATATTGGTTGGTTCTTCCTGTACCCAAACTTTTTCTGCCTGATGGTATTTGGCGAAAAGAGCTTCCATTTGGGTTTTTGGCCATGGATATAATTGTTCTATCCGCACCAGGGCTACATCCTGATGTTGACCTTTTTCTTGGGCCTCCAGCAGGTCAAAATAAATTTTACCACTACAGAAAGCGAGTCGACGTACCTTTTTGGCCTGTGTTTTAGGGATACTACCATCATCTAATAGCTCCTGAAATGCCGTTTGCCCGGTAAATTGATTTAGGGATGAGACACAACGTGGATGACGAAGCAAGGATTTGGGTGACATGATGACGAGTGGTTTGCGAAATGGGCGGGCCAGCTGGCGACGCAATAAATGAAAAAAGTTAGCCGGAGATGTGCAGTTAGCAATGGTAATATTGTTATCTGCGCCCATTTGCATAAATCGCTCCAGGCGGGCACTGGAATGTTCCGGGCCTTGACCTTCATAGCCATGGGGTAATAACATGACCAGGCCGCTCATCCGTTGCCATTTACTTTCAGACGCGCTGATGAATTGGTCGATCATGGTCTGTGCCCCATTGGCAAAGTCGCCAAACTGAGCCTCCCATATCACCAAGGCATTGGGTGTTGCTAACGAATAGCCATATTCGAATCCCAAAACACCAAACTCAGACAACAGAGAATTATAGATGCGAATTTTGCCAGGAGCTCCTGGGAGTGTATCGAGTCGATTAAACGGTTGATAGGAATCGTTGTCATAGAATACCGCATGGCGGTGCGAAAACGTTCCGCGTTTTACATCCTGACCACTTAGTCTTACATCGCGACCATCCATTAAGATGCTGCAATACGCAGTCAGTTCAGCCAGAGCCCAATCTAATTTTCCATTTTCAATCAGTTCTTTTTGAGATTTAAGTAACCGGCTGACTTTGACCAAAGGATTAAAACCAGCTGGAACTGAGGTTAAATGATTGAGGATCATTTTTAAATGATCTTCACTTATGCCGGTGGGTGGTGAAGTAGAAAAGTCTTGGGGGCCTTTGAAATGAGCCTTCAGATCACGCCAAGCTTGTTCAGGCTCCTGATAAGTATAAGGCAGAGGTTTTTGTTTGATCATATCCAGCCTGGACTGAAGGTTATTCCAGTATTCGGACTCCATTTCCTGAGCCATATCTTTTTCCAATTCACCGCGGTCAATGAGCAATTGTGTGTAGATTTCCCTTGGGTTAGGGTGTTTACTGATGATGTCATACATTTCCGGTTGAGTAAATTTCGGATCATCGGCTTCATTATGTCCATGACGCCGATAGCAGACCATATCTATGAATACATCATTATTAAATAATTGGCGGTATTCCGTAGCCAATTCCACAGCAAATATTACTGCTTCCGGGTCATCGCCGTTTACATGAAACACGGGGGCTTGTACCAGACTAGCTACACCTGTGCTGTAAGTAGAAGAACGGGCATCATCAAAATCGGTGGTAAACCCAATTTGATTATTGATGACGAAATGAATGGTGCCACCGGTATAATAGCCAGGGAGCTGACTCATCTGAACAGTTTCATAGACTATTCCTTGTCCGGCTAAAGCGGCATCCCCGTGAATAAGAATAGGGAGAATACGATCGTAATCGCTATTATATAAAATATCCGCTTTGGCGCGGGCAAAACCTTCTACCACTGGATTTACTGCTTCCAGATGTGAAGGGTTAGGGACCAATTTCAGATGCATCGTGTGACTTTCCAGCGTAGGCACTTGGGAAGAATACCCCATATGATACTTTACATCGCCATCACCGAAGCTCAGGTCAGGTACGGCCGTTCCTTCAAATTCATTAAAGATTTGTTCATAGGTTTTTCTCATGATATTGGCTAAAACATTTAGGCGGCCACGATGAGCCATTCCAATGATGACCTCTTGTACGCCTTTGGATGCACCCAAGTTAATGATGGCATCCAGCGCGGCGATGGTCGTTTCTCCGCCTTCTAACGAAAACCTTTTTTGCCCCACGTATTTGGTGTGGAGGAATTTTTCGAACATAACCGCACCATTAAGTTTGTCCAGAATACGGCGTTTTTTATTAAGGGTCAGGCCATAACCGGCTGATAGATCACGCTGTTCTATTTTTTGACGCAACCACATTCTTTTTTCGCGGTTTTCGATATGAGCGTATTCGAAACCGATATTGCCACAATAGATTTTATTCAGATGATCCACTATTTGGTGCAAAGTTTTACCCTGCAACCCTATTTCTTCTCCCGATTTAAACACTTTAGGTAAGTCGTCAGCCGAGAGGTGATAATCTTCTAAGCTTAAGTATGGTTTGCGATCGCGCCGTTTGCGAATGGGGTTGGTTGTGGATAAAAGATGTCCTCGTGTGCGGTAGCCATGGATCATAGATACCACGCCATATTCTTTGAGCAAATTGTCAGAGGATGCTTCAATTTTCTGTGCAGGTACAGTTTCTGTTTGGCCGTTTTGGTGGTGTGTACCAAACTCAAAACCGGCAAAAAAAGTCCGCCATCCTTCTTCTACAGCCTGTGGGTCGGCTTTAAACTGTTGGTATAATGCGTCAATATATGCAGGGTGGGCATTAAAAACATAGGAATAATCTTTCATAACCGTCGCAGGTTTTTTTTGATCTGCTGTTCAAATGATGACCAGTGCTGTGTTAGTAACCAATCAGCACCGGATTTCGTTGTAAGTCCAGCCGGACAAATTTCTTAAAAAACTTTGATTATCAACAGGCACAATTCTAAAATAATACTTATCTTTGCCATCCATTTTTAAAAAATCTTTTAACAAGAAACTAAAGATTCGGCTTTATGGCACATCACGCTTCTGCAAAAAAACGGATCAGACAGACCGAAAAACGCAATCTTCAACAGCGTTATTATAAGAAGTCAACCCGTACTTCTATTCAAAAGTTACGGAATATGACTGAAAAAAAGGAAGCGGAGACCTTTCTGCCCAAGGTGGTTAGTATGATCGATAAACTGGCCAAAAACAACAGTTGGCACAGGAATAAAGCCAGTAATTTGAAAAGCAAAATTATGTCGTTTGTGAATTCTCTGTAAGGCACAAACAGAAAGAACAAATAATAAGAGGTTGTCTTTTTAGGCAACCTCTTTTTTTATCTACAACCAAAATGAATCTTCAGTACCGTCAAATAACGGTATCCCAAAGTTAGTAAAGCCTGATGGTTGTTATTTGACCGGATGATACTGGTCAATTCATAAGGGGGCATAAAATAAGGGGAGAGACAAATATTTATCTAGAGATTTCCGGGCAGTTCACTCTGCCAAAGTAATAAACCAATGCAATCCCGGCAAAGGTGTAAAAATCCCGATCAGAACTGGAGCCGCGTTGAAAACCGGCTTGACCAATTTTTGGGGTGGTGATGGAGCGATCGCTCAAGATGACTGCCATGGGATCACGTTGACTGGATAACTCTAACATGTTAGGGTAAGTGGTGCTGAGGTCATCAATATAGTCGGTAAATAATTTGCGGACCGAGCCCTCAATATTAATACTCCAACGGTAGTTAAGGTCAAATTTAAAACCAAATCCCAAGTTTAACCCAGTTTGAAACGTGGCGTATTCATCTCCGGGTAATTGACCTTCAGTGCCTAAAGGCTGCAGCGCATACCATTCACCTTCATATTTAGCTTTGGGATTAAACTTTATCATGGATATCCCACCGAACATATAAGGAGTAAAATACGAGTCGTTACTGCCATGGATGTAGGGAAAAAAGTTAAATTCCATATCCACGTTGCCATCGAAAACCATAGAACGGAAGCTTAGGTTCCGTTGACGTTGGAAGACATTATCTGCACGGGCATCATCGCCACGCAGTGTACCGATATTGCCATTTAATCTGAAGGAAATGCGTTCGTTAAAATTATAGCGGTAAATAAGCCCGCCGGCTAATCCCGGTAAACCTAAGTCGAACTGGGTGTTGAGGTCGCCAAAATAATGCGCTAACCCCAGCCATCCCCCTAATTCCACTCCTTTCTGTGCTGACGAGGTTATTCCCGTGGCCCACACTAATAACACGCACAGGTATATCTTCATGGAATTGGATTGCATCTTGGAGGTATTAACGACGAGACGCGTTTTTTTGGTATTCGATGAGCCAAAATCGAGCCAAATTCAATCCTTTAGTTTTAAACCGGCTTTCTCGGAAATTTCCAGCATACGATCTATACTAGCCCGTCCTTGATCGATAACCCACTGTGGTAGTAGAATTTCCGGTTGTTCGTATTTCATGCACAGGTATAACTTCTCCATCGTATTGCGCTTCATATGCGGACATTCATTGCAGGCACAGGAATTGTTGGGCGGTGCCGGAATAAACGTTTTATGGGGCGAAGCTTTTTCCATCTGGTGCAAAATGCCAACTTCAGTGGCAACAATAAACTCGGTAGCCGGGTTTTCGCGAGTATATTTTAGCAGGCCACTGGTTGAGCCGATGTAATCCGCCAGCTCCAGAAGGGGGGCTTCGCATTCCGGATGGGCGATAAATTTTGCTTCAGGGTGACGGGATTTGAGTTGAATGATTTTTTGTAAGGAAAATATTTCGTGAACCATACAGGTTCCATCCCAAAGAACCATATCGCGACCGGTTTTTTTGATCAGGTAAGCACCCAGATTTTTATCGGGGGCAAAAATGATTTTTTTATCCGGCGGGATACTTTCTATTATTTGTACGGCATTGGTGGAAGTGCAGCAGATGTCGGTCAATGTTTTTAACTCCGCGGTACAGTTGATATAGCTTACCACCACATGCTCAGGGTATTTTTCTTTAAATCTTTTAAAGACCGGTGCTGGACAAGAGTCGGCCAGGGAACAACCGGCTTTAAGATCTGGCAGTAATACTTTTTTATGAGGTGATAACATTTTTGCCGTTTCAGCCATAAAATGTACTCCGGCAAAAACAATGATATCGGCGTCTGTCTTAGCGGCTTTCTGGGATAAACCGAGACTGTCACCAATATAATCGGCAATATCCTGAATTTCCGACTCCTGATAATAATGTGCCAGAATGATGGCGTTTTTTTCTTTTTTTAACCTGGTTATTTCAGCTTCCAAGTCTAAAGCTGGGTCAATGTCCAGGTCCAGATATCCTTTAAGTTCTAAGGTATGTTGAGCAGTAGCCAGATCTGACATAAAAAACTAATTTGCGAAACATTAAAAAAAATCTATAGAGGGGAAAGGGCTTCGTGAAGAATTGTACCCAAATAAAAAACCACCTCTTAAACCGGGTTAGTTCGAGTTTAACAGGTGGTTTGCGCACCAAAGCTTGGTTTGTTGCACTATTTTTCGGCAGTTTTCTCTTCAACGCGTTTTTTATCATCGGCCTCACGAATGCCCGCCCGAATTTCATCTTCTATGGAGGTCCGGGCTTTGTTGAACTCGCGTATCCCCGAACCCAGTCCTTTCATCAACTCAGGAATTTTTTTGCCTCCAAACAATAACAGCAAGGCTCCGAAAATAACGATGACTTCCCAGCCCCCTAATGAAAATAATGAAAACATAATAAAACGATTTTTATAGCCCACAAAAATACAAAATCTAAACACACATTGCCGGAATAAAATTTCCTTTCCCTTTATTTTTTTAAACCGATCTCACGCAGTCGTTCATGCAGATATTCACCAGCCGTGATCGGCGGATAGGCTAATGGATTGGAGCTGGTGACGCAGGAGGTTAGACAAGTTAAGTCCATTGCACTGCGTGGATGCAGAAAGAAAGGAATGGATAAACGGGGTTTATGCCATTCTTCCCGGGGTGGATTAACCACTCGGTGGGTGGTTGATTTCAAGTAATTATTGGTCAATCGTTGCAACATATCGCCTACATTGACTACGATTTCATTTTCTCCGGGTACAATGTCCAACCAGGTATTTTGTTTGGTCAGAATTTGTAACCCTCCTGCGGATGCACCGACCAAAAGGGTGATGAGGTTAATGTCTTCATGTTGTTCTGAGCGAATGGCGGTGTTAGGTTCTGAAGTAATGGGTGGATAATGAATAGCTCGCAGAATCGAGTTTCCATGATGGATATGAGGGGTAAAATAGTTTTTGCCCAGATCCAGGTATTCAGCTATAGCCATGAGTAGATAACTACCGGAAGTCTCGAAAGCACGGTACAGGTCATCCCCGGAGGAAGTAAAACGCGGATTTTCACTGACATACACATTGTCAGGGTATTCAGACCGAATGGGATCATCGCCACGGACCACCTGACCGATCTGGTAAAACTCTTTTAGGTCGCCCACCGTGGAGTGTTTGGCATGCTCTTTACCAAACGCGGTGTAACCACGTTGGCCGGCTAATCCTGGTACTTCGTATTTTTTCTTCACCTCCAGTGGAAGTGCAAAAAAATATTTGGATTCACGGTAAAACTCATTGACGAGATCATGTGGTACTTCGTGATTGGTCACTCCTACGAAACCGACTTTCTGGAATGCATCACCAAGGGCTTGGATAAATGCTTGTTGCTCGGAAGCCAGCCCTTCCCGATATTGTTTTAGATCCACTAAAGGTATACTGCGTGACATAGGCTTTGGTCGTTTTCTAGATAAACATTATTACGCAAAATTACTATATGCTTCTGAGACTACTCCATGATTATTTCGGCCGGTACCTGGCGCCATCCATGATGACCTGTGCATCTGTATTTTGGGCTAGCTCGCTCAGCGTGGTCTGAGGATGTCTGTTCATGTATGCCTGCACTATTTTATAGCCGACAAAATCACCAGTGCGGCCAGGCGCTCCGTCCGGCATGCCGGCCGAAGTAGGGGCAGGAAAAACATATCGTTGAACTTTACGCATCTCTTGCTCATAAATTAATTTTTCCTGGAGAAAATACGCCCAAATTTGAGCTTCGTTTTCCCGGCACCAGGTTATTTGAGCAGGAGTGTATTCAAAGATCACCGTATCCTGCTCTCCGGGGATTATTTTTTCCAGGATGTACAATTTTTTACCGTGGCGGATTAAATAATCCAGCATTTGTTGGTTTTTAACCGGTGTTACCTGATCATCCACCCAGCTTTCCAGGGCTTTTTTGACCAAATGATCCTGATTAAAGGTGCGCACGACATAGTCTGAAAAATTTGGATTCATTGGATCGATATTTTTATAGGGAATAACGCCGTGTAAGAAAAACTCGAGGCCAA
Organism: Saprospiraceae bacterium; assembly: GCA_041917975.1. Taxonomy (GTDB): domain Bacteria; phylum Bacteroidota; class Bacteroidia; order Chitinophagales; family Saprospiraceae; genus JAYRWN01. The sequence continues at coordinate 19,391 of JAYRWN010000366.1, forward strand.
TACCCAAAGCGTCCATTTCACCATCCTCAAAAATCATATTTGCAATGCCGAGCTCGGAGTTATAGGTATAAATTTTCGGGGTTGGCTGATCAGGAAAATAATATTTAAGGTATTTAAAAGCTTGCTCAAATTCGGCGGCCCAGGGCGCGAAATCTCCGTAGATACTATCCACATTGTGCTGGAGCGTGCGCATAAAAGGACTTTGCAACCACGGACCAAGCGAATCTTTAAAACGGATAGGATCGAAAGGCTGCAGTCCTAACATTTGATTAAAGTAGATCTCAGTAAAAGCCGGGTATTGCAGGGTGAGTTTTTGTAAGGCCGCGGAGTCCGTGGAAAATCCGGCTGTTTCCATGAGTTGCCAAAACGGAATTAATTCGGTGGTGACAGACAGGGTACGAACGTCAGGCGTATTCTCGCGGCCGTGTCGACACGTCCAGATGAAAAAGGACATTAACAAAAGAACTAAGAGATAAATCCTGGAATTTTTCATAAAAAATCAGGGTATTGTTAATATTGATGCAAATATTATAAATTCAGCTAAACTAACTGACCATGCGTAAAATTATTGTCCTGCTGATGCTCCTTTGGCTTTGGCGTCTCAATGTTTATGCTCAAGAAGGCTTTCGAATGGGTGTCTTGCTCAGCCCACAACTAAACTGGATTAAATCTAATGATAAGTTGATAAATCAAAATGGGTTGCAAGCTTCCTTGTTATTCGGACTGATGGGCGAAATTGCCTTGAATGACCATTTTGCCTTAGGTTTAGGTTTAAATTATACCTTTAACAAAGGCGGTAGGTTATTATATGACAAGGGGGGAAATTACTTGCCCAAATCGGACCTTAGTAATCCCAAACTAAACACTGGCGATAAACCCTTGCCGGATATGACGGAGATCCGCTTTAGTTTTAAAAGTCTGGAAGTCCCCGTGTCCTTAAAGATCCGGACCAACGATTCCGGCTTGTTTCGTTATTTTCTGGAGTGGCCAATATTCCGCTGGGGAATTGTCACTCAAGCCAGGGGAGATTTAAAAGGTGTAGGCATTCGTGCAGCCGAAGATGAAAATATTAACAAAGACATTTACCGCTACCAAATAGATTGGGGCGCAGGAGCAGGCCTTGAGTTTGAAATGAGCAACTACAATACCCTCATTTTAGGTATCCAATACACAAAAAGTCTGAACGATGTAACACGGAATAATGGACACCGGGCTTTAAACCTAACCAGCAACAATGGTACCCCTGACCCTAGCGATGACGTTTATACTAAGGAGCGGGATGTATCCAAATCCCGTGTAGGAGTCATAGCTTTACGCCTGGGCATCTTATTTTAAATGCGACTTTAAGAGTTGCCTTCTTAGAGGAAAAGTACGTACTTTGACCAAAAATATACCGTGGAAAAGGACCTGACCATAACTCCAGTTTCATCAGCCTGGCTTCATCAATTTATTTTACAAGCGCTGGCCGAAGATGTCGGAGAAGGTGACCACACGTCGCTGGCATGCATTGCTAAAACTCAGAGGTCAAAAGCAAAATTGCTGGCCAAGGATGTAGGTATTATAGCCGGTGTTGATTTCGCCCGCCACGTACTGATGCATGTTGACTCTTCAGCAACCCTGGAAGTGCTAAAAGCAGATGGTGACGATGTAGCTGAAGGGGATATCGTTTTTTTGGCTGAAGGAAATACACAAGCCTTGCTTAAGGCAGAACGCCTTATCCTTAACACCATGCAACGAATGAGTGGTATTGCTACCATGTCCCGTCGTTTTGCCGATGAGGTAGAAGGTTATGCGGTGACCCTCCTGGATACCCGGAAAACCACTCCCTTATTACGCCCACTCGAAAAATGGGCGGTTAAGTTAGGCGGTTGCTCCAACTATCGACATGGCTTGTACGACTGGATCATGATCAAAGACAACCATATAAAGGCCTGTGGTGGGATCTCTCCTGCCATCAAAAAAGTCCACAAATACCTGGAAAAGCATGCACTTCCCTTGGGGATCACCGTCGAAGTAAAAAACCTGGTAGAGACACATGAGGTTCTTACCACCGGTGGTGTTACGCGCATCATGTTTGACAATTTTGAATTGCCCTTGCTGCATGAAGCCGTCTCCACGGTCAACCAGCGCATCCAGACTGAAGTATCCGGAGGCGTTACTTTACACACGGTGCGCGCAATTGCCGCCACAGGAGTAGATTACATCTCTGTCGGCTCTTTAACACATTCGGCCGGAGTCTTAGATCTGAGTCTTAAAATTATTTAAGGGGAGTTAAACTTTACTTGTGATTTTCTGGGGATTAAATCCAAGTGGGGGTAAAAGATTTTAATTAAATAATTCCTCTAAAAACTACTACTAACAACATCACGATCAGGACGACCAATAACCAAACGCGGCCGTCTCTGACTAATCCTTCCTCTCTTCTCATAAAATAGTTTATTAAGAATCTTTTACGGGGATAACGGCTACAAAAAAAATGCCACAACGACTTAAAGCCCAAAAAATTATTCTGTGGTTATTATACCTTTCCTCTACCAATTTATGGACTGGTCTGCTGCAAATTTTGACCTGCATAAAAGGCTAAATCCACTTTAGCCAGAGATTTAGTGATGTAAGCAATTTGCCCCGTATGGTAGGAAAAATGCTCGGCCACGTGCATAAGTATGCTTACACCGGTTTCCTCAAAACATTGCACCGGCCTAAGAGCCACCAAATCAGCTGAGGTCAATTGATCTACAACCATCTCTACTTCTGCAAGCGTTGATTCCAGCCCGGCCAGCAGTATTTCAGTGCTTAATGGCTTGCGCTCGGCAAACTCTTGGTCACGGTGGCGCGTGTCCGGTAGCCGACCTAATCCATTTAAAATCCATTGGCGTACATTACCATTGAGGTGCAATAACAAATTTCCAATGGAATTACTCATCTCATTAGGACGGTACCAAATCTGCTCGGGAGTTAATTCAGCCAAGCATCTACGGATGCGTGGCAGGGACTCCAGTAGCACACGGCGTTTAAAGTCTTCAATCAGAAGCCGGGTTATCACCTGAGCACTATCCTCCGCCATGGTTTTATTTAGAATAAAATTAATGAACTATGCCGAAATTATGACCGCCGGCCCTTTCAAAATGTATACACGAAAAAATAGACTTTATTTAACCGGCTGAGGCTCACCGAAGATAAAATCATCCATTACAGAAACATCTATACTGCCTCCATCATCCGGACCTAAAGCAGCATTACCATAAGTAATACGTACACGGTGAATAATCGGCTTATCAAAATAAATGCCCAGGAACACATGACCTTCATTTTGCACCGGAGTACCGTATTTGCCGATTAATTTGCCATTAATATCGAAAAACTCAAAGGCTTGATTTTCTTTCGTATCCACATCAATGTAAATTGCGCCAAAACCTTGCACTACCGCCTTAGTACTGGACCCGGGAACATAAAAAGTAGCTTCAGCGATGTTACTCCCTACCGGTGAAAAGATACGTTCTCCACTAAATGGTGGAAAAATTCGGCTGTAACTGGCGTTTATTTCTCCAAAAGAGGTCGGCGTGTTAGTAGGATTATTTTTATCGGCACCAACTTTTAAACCTGTTCCGGGGGTGGTAAATTCAATTCCCCGGGCTTGCTCGCCTTTGTTTTGATTAAAAAAGTTACCAACATAACCATTTGGGGAGGCCATGTCATCTGGTACGCCATCCCAATTTATCTCCCGCCTTCCACCAGGCTTGGAACCAGCCGTACCACCATTGTTTGGTCCTAACAAATTGCGAAATTGTTCCATGGTGGTCGCTACTGTGCCGGAAGCGGTGAGGATGGTCGGTTCGTTATCTTCTTCTTTGTTACAACTAAACAAAGTTATCACACACAAACAAAATACAACAAAAAGTTTTGGAAATGATTTAACACGACGCATATATCTGGTTTTTTAAGATTTTATTACAACGTATAATTCTGTAGTTATGTTTTGAAAGAAACATACTTAAAAATATAAAAGGTAAGGCAGTACAAGTTTAGAATAATGGTTGGTAACGCGGTTTCCACAAACGGTCATAAGTCAGCCCTACACGAAATAACATACTCATTCCGGGCTCTTGGGTAGCAGCCACTTTTCCTTTAAAAAAGAATAAATCCGCCGCGAATGATAACGCCAGTTCATCAATCACAGGTACCAAAATTTCATGTACCATATTATAACGTAAGGCCAGGTCTCGTTCCGTATCTCCTGCGGCTTGTAAAAAATACGTCGCGTCATTACGCATAGCGTAGGCCACTCTATTTTGTGAAATGGTCCAGCGTCCCTGACCACGCATTTGGAAGCCGAATTGTAAAGGTCCCTGACCCAGGTCTTGTTCCAAAAGCATGGAGGCTTCCACCCCGCGCCAATGGTTGGTCGCAGCTTTAGTTAACCCCATGACGCCTCTCAGAGCTTGCTGTTTACTGTTTTTGAGCTGAGTTTTTGGGTTGATAGTAGGTGTAAATTCGGTATCAAATTGGCTGCGCAAGAAGGGCTGTATCTGGCCTTTAGACTTACGCCGATAAGTCAGGTCCAATTTTATATCATCCGCCGATTCGGTAATTTGCTTGATATTTTGGGGCAATGTGGCATTCTGTTTGGCATAAGCTAAGACCAACCCCAGATCCAAACCACCTTTTTCAGCATCATAAGTGGCGATTAAACGGGCATCCGCACCCAGGACCCAGGCGTCATTAGCAATAATTCGACTTTCGGGGACTGCACCATAACCAGAGGAATTAACTTTGCGGTTTAAAGAAGTCCATAATGTAGGACGATCAAAATCCAATGTGACCAAACGCTCAAAGTATTGTTCAGGCTTAAATAAGGCGGCAATTTGGTCTAAATATTTATCTCCCTTGGCAGACAAACGAATGCGCTGTAATTCGCTGACTATATAATCTTGGAGAGAGTAAGTGGTGCCTAACGTGGACGGCTGTAAACGTCCACTGCCCAGGAGAATGAAAGTATTTCTGACCCGTCGGGCCTCTTCGAAGTCTTTGCTGCGGTTGCCCTGGGCAATTACATCAGTGGTTGCCACACGGTAGTATGTTTCCGGTTCTATCTTCCGGCCATGTACACGCAAATTTTTTTTATCCACTCCGCTAAAGACCAGGTCTCCTTTATCCTGCGCGATGACTTTTAGTAAATCGCGGCCTTTTAAATCCAGCATAATCAATTCATCTTCCACCCGCAACCACGAACGAATTTCTTGTTCATGCAATTTGCCGATGAGGGGAGGAAAAAAAGGAAAACGCCTTATAATGGCTATTTCAGTCGGGCCGCAGTTACGGATCATCTTGGCCACGAATTGTTCCCAGAGTGGCTGGGATACCCGCCCCTGACGCGTCACATAATCCAAGTGGCGCAAGTCAGGATGCCGGTCTGTAAGTTCTATGAAGGCAGGAAACATTAAATCCCCTAGGGGATAACGGATGACCTGATCATTATTGCGCATTAAATCCACCAATTGATAATCGGCCGGTAAGCGGTCGGAGATTTCGTACATGCTGTGGCCTAAGGTCACTAACAGGGCTTTCTCATTGAGGCCGCCCTGAGGATGAATGAATGACAGATCTAATTTGGACAATCCATGCCCATCTGCGTATATTTTCCCCGTAAATAATGGCAGAGAAACCGCATTAGTTCTACGGCCGGTGAGCTGTAACACGGTGGACAAACTTTCATCATATTGACGCTCCTGGGTATTGGCGAGGATAACATCGATGCCGGTAAATCGCTCGCTAATCTGGGTGTGTTGGACCGATAGTGCGTTGGACAAGAGGATGATCACCTGGGCACCGGCTTGTTGTAATTTATTTATTTCATTAGTCAAGACATTTTGCGGGGGGAGAATTGTAAAATCTTTAAGCCTTTTGGCTAAATCTCCCTTGAGGGAAGGCTCCACAATACCGATGAACCCCAGTTTTATTTTATGCCGTTCTAATAAAATGGATGGAGTGAACAAGGTCGTATCCGCACATTTTAGGTTAGCCGCCAATAATGTCAGGGAAGGGAAAGCATTTTTTACCTCTTGAAGGCCTTTAACACCCAAAGCTAATTCGAATGAATAAGGTACCGAGAGTTGATAACCCATGTGATTTAAAGCCAAAAAATCCAATTTGGCGCGGTGTTCTCTACTGAGCCCAAAATCTCCATCCCGCGTACCCAAATCAATAAGGATCGGATCTACCGCTAATTCAGCTTTAAGGTTCTGGATTAATTTGGAGCGGATACTTAATTCACCCTGATTGTAAGGTAGCTCGAATAGACGACCACCTTCACCAATATCCACCCGGTTGACCTCACCCGCAGTCCAATGATCTGTATTGATCGGCCAATGTGCTTCAGATTCTTCCACCACATAGGCTCTTTCGCCTTGGGGCGCTTTGAGCCGATAAAGCGTCACGGTGATAGGTTTAAGTTCCGCAAAATCCCTGGCCTGACGGGGGTTTCTTTGAGCCATAGCCAACATGTCCGGGTATGGCCTTTTAGGTTCTTGCACCAGCAACACATTTTTAGAGCGTAAGGCCGGGACGTTCGTATAGATTTCAGCACTATCCAAACCCGCTAAAATATAGCTCAGTTCATCTCCACGCGGTTCATCAGAAGGTAATAAAATAGTTAACCCAGGAGCACGCCAGCATTTGTGGCTGACCAGTTTGAAACTCAAGCCCTCGGTATTGGCTTGTTCGGTGATCAATTCGTGCTCTTCCTGCGATCGCTGAACACCTAATGCTCCCAGGCTCTTTCCGCTATAGATAATGGATACGCTGGTCGTATCCTGGCCAAGGATTGGCTGCGTTAAAAAGGACAAGGTAAAAATGATCCAAGAAAATATGGCTTTCCAATGCCTCTTAATCATTATTAGTTTTCTTTTTGGCGTTTGAGGGACAAGGTACGTAAAATGATAATAAAATATCTACCAATAAGACTTTGAATATAACATAAAATTTATATATGAAGTCAATAAATTATCCTCAGCCCACTGAACTAATCTAAGTAACCTCGCCGATTAAGCGACTATCAAAATAAATGGTATTATTATTTTTTTAAGGACGAAGTCCACCGAGATTAAACTGATACTCTTTTGGTGGTTCGGCACGCAATAAATGTTTGACAAAATAATCCCAGCGTTTTCTCAGGACATAAGCTTCACCTCCGCCGTGGCGACGGTTTGGAAACAAAAGGAGATCAAAATCTTTGTTGGCAGCGATGAGGCGATCGGCCACCAATAGTGTATTGTAATATGGCACATTATCATCCAGCGTGCCGTGCATGAGCAGCAGCTTGCCTTTAAGATTGGCGGCCAGGTTCTGATTAGCTTGGTCATCATAGTTAGTGGAACCGTCGGCATTTTTATGCAGCAAACCGTGGTATTTTTCACCCCAGTCATCTTCGTAGTTGCGATTATCATGATTACCTGCCCAGCTTACTGCTACTTTAAAAAAATCGGGGTAACGCAGTATGGCATCTGTGGATGCAAAACCCCCACCGGAACCACCATAAATACCGGCGCGATCTAAGTCAATCCAAGGATGGCGTGCAGCCAATTGTTGCATAGCGGAGATTTGATCCGGCAGCCCATTGTCCCCCATGTTACCATAATAAGCAGTGTGGAAGGACTTTGAGCGAAACGGTGTACCCATGGCATTAATGGCGACAACTATAAAACCCAAATTAGCTAAGGCCTGCTGATCACCGCGGGACGCACTGAATGCAAAGGACCCTACACTGCCTATTTGTGGCCCCGGGTAAATGTAGTTAATGATGGGGTATTTCTTAGTCGGATCAAAATTTATGGGTTTGAACATTAAGCCATATAAATCCGTGGCACCATCACGAGCTTTGACCTTGATGGGTTCAGGGGCCTGCCAATTGCCCTCATTCTTTAACTCACTCAGATCGGCTTGCTCCAGGCGCATAATTTCCTGACCGCCAATGTCTCTTAATATGGATACAGGCCCTTGATTAGGGGTCGAACTGACGTCCACCAAAAAGCGCGAATCAGGGCCAATGTCCACCGCATGATTGGCTTCTCCTGGTGTTAATACACTCAAACCGCTTCCATCAAAATTCACCCGGTATAGATAGACGTAATATGGATGGCCCGGCTCACGACCTACTCCGGTGAAATATATGACCCTGGCCTTTTCATCTACCCGCAGTACTTGCAGCACGTTCCAGTCGCCTTTGGTGACCTGATGTAGTGGTTTTTTTGTTTTTAGATCATAGAGGTAGAGGTGCCCCCAATTGCTGCGCTGGGAATACCACAGGATTTGATTGGTAGAGGATAAAAAACGCCAATTGTTTTCGGTAAACCCGGACTCAAAAAACGTTTCTTCTCTTTCGTGTAGGATATCTTCCACTTTGCCGGTGACAGGATCAGCCAGACGCAGAGTAGCTTCTTTATGATCCCTGGAATTAGATAAAAATACCAACTGGCGGCTATCGGCGGACCAATAACAATCTCCCAGGGATCCGTCGTCATTAGCAATGTGATCCGTAAAGGAAGAGCGATGCTGGTCGGGAGGCATGTGCAATCGAATAACCTGATTATCATCCACGCGAATGACTACCCGTTCGATGCGAAATATCAGACTGTCTCCTGGCAACGGATATTTCCAAATTTTTATGTCTGGATGGCCAACTTTGGTGGAGGCCAGATTCATTTCACCTACACCCCGGCCATCGTGTTGAAAGGTGGCGATCAGCTTGGAATCCGGAGACCACAAAACCACCGGACGTGGACTTTGTATCCATCCGGCATTATTGGTTGCGTAACCAAAGTCTGGAATGCCATCTTTGGTCAGGGCCTGCTCAGATCCCGACTCCAGGTCTTTAAGCCATAAATTATGTTCACGGATATAAACGGCTTTCTTTTTATCAGGTGAGATAGCTTGGGTAAAAGGCAAATTATTTCCTCCTGCGGTGCATGATTTTGTTTTAATATCGTAATGAATGGTTGCACCATTTACCTCAAAAGTGAGTACTTGAGTGACTTCGTCCAAGGTGAAGGAGCGAAAAGGAAGAGCATGACTCTGATAACTTTTACCGCTGAAGGTGGATAGCGCTTCGGCTAAGGCCTGATGGTCAAAGGCTGGGGTTTTTGTCTTGCGTATCACATCCACCATCACGAATTCCGTTCCCTTTCCGGTCGTTCGGTGATAAGCAAATTTTTGATCGCTTAACCAAACTGGCTGTACCCGGTCGCCGGGTATTTTACCATTGGTGTGTTGAGCCAGGGTCAGCTCAGCCCGCCGATAATCCTCCGCAGTCAGTGTGAATGGTTGATATAACGACTGAGCTAAGAGTACAGGGAACCCTGCTAATAATAGACACAGGCAAACGAACTTCTGACCGGTCATAATTTTTCTTTTTAATTATTTATGGCTAAGATACACTATTCACCTTTATCTAAAATTAAGGTGATTTAGCTTATTTTTTCATCCAGGCTACTTGTTGTGCCGATTTATGAGAGGCGCCGATAATGTTCGCATAAAGTTCCGGCCGGCGGGCTTCCAGATAGCGGTACCCTCCTGCTTTATGCAATTTATCCCTGGTGAGGGTTGCGGTAACAACTTCATTATCCAGTTTACGGCATTCTGTGAGGATATCACCGTAAGGGTCAATAATCATGGAACAACCGTTTTTCAGTTGATCATCATCCATGCCGATGGGATTGGCGAACACGGTATATACGGCATTATCATAAGCCCTGGACGGCAACCATTTCATGAGCCAGTCCCGACCCTTCATGCCGTCGAATTCGAGACGTAAAGAGGTTGGGTCGGTATGGCGGTTGGTCCATAACTCCGGGTCGACAAATCCGGCACCGGGGCGTGGTGATGGTGTGCACATGGTCACATGAGGCATAAAAATGATCTCAGCTCCTAAAAGGCGTGTTGCCCGCACATTCTCTACGATGTTGTTGTCATAACAAATTAAGATTCCGCACGTCCATCCGTTTAGCTCGAAAGTACAGTAAGTCTGGCCAGGTGTCAAATGAGGATTAATGAAAGGATGCAGCTTGCGGTATTTAGCGACGAGACCATGTTTATCCACACACACATAAGTTTTATAAAGTAAGCCTTCCTGATCTTTTTCGAACAATCCGGCCAGGATAGCCAGATGGTGTTGCCGGGCTATAGCGGTCAGGGCGTAAATGCTGTTACCCCCTGGGATAGGTTCGGCCAAATCAGTTAATTGTTCTTTTGACAGATGTCTGACGAAGGTGTATCCGGTCAGTGAACATTCATGGAATGCCACCACCTGGGCACCCTCAGCCGCCGCCTGGGCGGACAGGTGCTCGATCATTTGCAGGTTATACGATTTATCACCACTGCGGTGTTCAAA
>JAYRWN010000367.1:0-11257 GCA_041917975.1 Saprospiraceae bacterium
AACATGTTTGCCCAATTGCATGGCCACCATGCCAGCCACCCCATGTATATGTTCTGGCCCTGAAATGGTTACCGCATCAATATCGGTGCGCATTTCTTCTAACATTCGCCGAAAATCCGCGTAAAATTTAGCTTTAGGAAAAAGGTCAATAGAACTTTTACAATAATTTTTATCGATATCACAAAGCGCTACCACATTATCGGCCCCGTTATTATAAGCATTGCGAATGTCTGAGGCCCCTTTGCCCCCTGCGCCAATGGCGGCAAGATTTAATTTGTCACTCGGTGCAATGAATCCTCGACCCAGAACATGTCGCGGGACAATCAAAAAAGACCCCGCAGCCAATGCGCCTGCCTTAATAAAACTTCTCCTGGATTTATTTAAATTAGTTGCCATTGTTTATATTTTAATCATGATAACAATGAGGACAATTTAGGTAAAAAGATATTAAGTTCGTTTCTTACTTGACCTATTTTATTTAATCAAATTAAAATGTGTAAGGTTTTTTTTTGGACCGGTGGGCATCTGTTTTTATTATCGATAATTATTAGCTTATCAGCGAACCTGTCATTATCTGCTCAGTACATTCCTCGTTTCTCTGAAGAAATAGTTTCGTATGAGCAACAGGATAAACAAAACCCAGTCAAAAAGCCGGTGTTGTTCACCGGAAGCTCATCTATACGGCTGTGGACACATTTGTCGGGTGATTTCCCCAAATACCGTATCATCAACAGGGGATTTGGAGGCTCTACAGCGGAGGACTTATCCTTTTATTACGAGGTGTTGATCAAAAAACACCGTCCCAATAAAGTCTTTATCTATGAAGGGGATAATGATGTGGCTATGGGCTTCCCGGTGGACTCAATCATAAAACACTTTGTCAGTATTCTGGATCGAATAAAGCGGGATTTGAAAAGTACAGCGGTTTTTTTAATCAGTCCAAAACCAAGCCCCAGTCGATGGCATTTAAAATCAGAATATGTTGACCTAAATAAAAAACTTATGATGTTAGCTCAGAAATACAAAAAAGTGCACGTTATCGACCTGTGGCAGCCTATGCTTAATGCAGAGGGGCTCCCGCGACCTGACCTCTTCCTGCAAGACCAATTACATATGAATCGTGAAGGTTATCTGATCTGGAAAAAAGTTCTGGAACACTATCTTCGCCCTTAACCGCCATGCATATTTCACACCGTTTTGTAATCTATTTTTGTTTATTTGGGATCTGTTTTTATTTTAAATGCCAACTAAAAATGCCTACCGAACCGGATCATTTGACTACAACTCCACCTTGGGCAAAACAGGCTATTTGGTATCAAATTATGGTGGAAAGATTTCGCAATGGGGGGACCAAGAATAACCCGACGCGTGAAAGTCTGCAAGGTGCCTGGCCGGATTGGGTTCCGGAGTCATGGGCCACGACACCATGGACCCAGGATTGGTACAAAAAAGATACTTGGTTTTACCAATGTGATGATCCGGATTTTTACCATGGAATTCAAGCCAGGAGGTATGGCGGCGACCTACAAGGTGTTTTGGACAAAATTGATTACTTGGTAGAATTAGGCATAACTGCTGTTTTTTTTAATCCCCTGAATGATGCCCCCAGTATGCATAAATATGACCCGGCTTATTATCATCATATTGATCGGTATTTTGGGCCTGATCCGGTCGGTGATGGGCTAAAAATGCAATCAGAAAAAAAAGACGATCCGAAGCAATGGGTTTGGACCGCTGCCGATCAATTGTTTCTAAAAGTTGTTTCAGCCTTGCATGCCCATGGTATCAAGGTTATAATGGATTATTCCTGGAATCATACCGGCAAAAATTTTTGGGCTTTGCAAGATATTCGTCAGAATGGGAAATCCAGCAAATATTATGATTGGTATAGCATTTACCAGCTTGACGAATCGTCCACCCCAATGGATGAAATGAAGTACAAATATTGGGCTGGAGCATCCACTTTGCCTGAATTGAAAGAAGTCCTGGAAGGTGACCTTCCAGCGGATGGGCGTTTAGGGCGCTTGGAAGGAAACTTGTTTAGTCCAAGTCTGAAAGAACATATTTTCGCGGTAGCTTCCCGGTGGCTGGATCCTGATGGTGACGGAAATCCTCAAGACGGTGTGGACGGTTTTAGGCTAGATGTAGCCGCAGAGGTGCCGATTGGTTTTTGGAAAGAATTCCGTGCAAAGGTCCGCAATATCAATCCGGAAGCATACCTGGTGGGGGAAATTTGGTGGGAAAAATGGCCGGATGACCTCCTGGACCCAAAACCTTTTCTAGGTGAGGCATTTGATGCAGTCATGAACTACCGGTGGTATCGGGAAGCCCGCCGCTTTTTTGGGCGCAACGTAGAAAGCACTCCCCCGTCCATATTTTCAGAGCGAATTCGTCAATTGCTTGACCCTTTATCCATAGAACACAATTTAGCGATGATGAATGTTGCCGCAACTCATGATAGCCCCAGATTAGCCACCTCTTTGTTCAATCAAAACAAATATAAATTCCAAGCCACTGGCCGTGATTCTAATTACCGCATTGGAAAACCTGATGAAGAAGCACGTGCCAGACAACGTATGTTATTACTCCACCAATTCACCTACCTTGGAGCCCCCCACATTTGGTACGGCGATGAAGTGGGCATGTGGGGTGCGGATGATCCGGATTGCCGAAAACCCATGGTCTGGGAGGATCTGGTTTATGAAACTGAAACACATGAAGTAGATGGAAAACAACATGGCCGATATCATGAAGTCCATGTGGATAAAGAACTATTCAAATATTATCAGGACCTGATCCAGTTTCGTAAGGATTACCCGGAATTAATTGATGGTGATCTGGAATTTATCCTTCAAAACGATGAACAAGGGTTATTGGCCTATAAACGTTCTCTGGGAGAGAAAGTTATTCTGGTGGTGTTCAATACGTCTTTGCAAACCAAACCTCTGAGCCTCTCCAATATAAAAGGGCAATTTAAGGATTGGCAGAATGGGGTGGAATATAGAATAGACGGTCAGCTGGAGCTGGATTTACCGGCTTTAAAAGGAACAGCTCTAATTAAGATGAATAACCCTGATTAACATCAGAGCAATAAAACACGCACGTTAGACACGATGCCTTTTAATGCATCCTCTACTTCCTGAGTACTTTCGGAGCGAATAACTATATAGCCTTCTCCCTCATAGGTTTTGCCTTTTTCTTGTCCGGGTTCAGGAATTTTTACATCCGTCACCAGGTGCGCATAGTATTTATCCACGAACTCTATGCCTTCCGTGCGCAACACCCGGCCTTCCCCCATCCCCCGAAGATAAGCGGCACCCACTGTATACTTCTGTTCAGGAATAAAAAATTCATCGTAAATAACCAAATTAGCCCAAGCCATTATAGCATCAAAGTCGGCACTTCGGGATATTAAAGTAGTGAACATGGCTCCGGGAGGACGCATAGCAATTTCAGAAACAGCTACGGAACCATCAGCTAAGCGAAACCACTCCATATGACTATGCCCATTCACCGGTCCAAGCGTTTTCAAAACCCGGTCAGCCACTTCACGCACGTCATCAAATTCATTCGATAACGTTTCTAAAGGGAGAATCACCTGCCATTGTATCCAGGGATTTTCGACTACTTCTAAGGGAGTAGGTTGATAGCGGGTAAAGGTGCGGAACATCACCTGGCCATTGAGCATAAACGTATCGCATGAATGTTCTTTACCAACTAAAAACTGCTCTAATAACCATGGATGTTTTTTCGAGGCCGGGTGATTTGCCAACAACTGGTCCAGTTCTACCTGACTTTTTAAACGGTAAGTAGATTGAGCGGCCGCACCAGCCGGTGGTTTAGCAATCAAAGGAAAACCAATGTCTTTGGCAAACTGCAGGGCGGCCTGATTGGTTTTGGCCAGTTCATGTTTGGCCACCGTGATGCCTGCTTTTTCCAGGAGGGTCTTCATCAGCTCTTTGTCGCGATAATTTTGAGCCGTCTTTTTATTCATTCCCGGTACACCTAAATGTTCCCGAAGTTCAGCGACAGGGACTTGTACTTGCTCGTTGACCGCCAGGATACGCAATATCTTTTCATCAGCAGCGATTAACCCTTGTGTGGCCGCCTGTAATTGCGAAAAGTCACACACATCCTGGACCTTCCAAAACCGATCTACCTTTCGACGAATAGACCCGATAATGTTCTCTTCAATATCCTGACTAATGATACGGACGGCTACAGGCCGGCTCAGGTTAACCAATGCATAAATAAACTGTGCTGCATTGTCCGTAAAATATGGCGTGACAAAGATAACTACAGGCATGGTTTTATGGCTTTCGACTCAAAGATAAAAGAATTTTGGGTTTCTCTAATTATTTGTATTAGACTGGAAGATAAGCGCTTATCTTCCAGGACTTCATCCAGACGTCGAAAGTTAAAAGGTGCTCAAACCGTTAATATGGTTGACATTTATTCTATTATCCATTAATTTGTCTTACATAAATATGAAACGCATGTGGCGCACTTTGATAATTCTTTTTTTCTGCGCGCTGTTTACTCAGTCATTCGCTCAAAACTATCAGTTTGGGCATCCGAGCTCAAAGTGGGTCTTTGATTTTTTTACCTGGAGCACGGCAGGGCAACATCATTTTACCAGGGGCGTCGATTCTATCATCCAAGATAAAAAAGCTTATTCCCTAAACCGGTATACCAGACGTTGGCAATACGTTGTTGGCGAACCTTCTCAATATTCCACCTCTGAAATTAACAATTTCCTATGGTTTAGTTTTGACCAAGGGTTACTCTTATTATTCGATTCCACCGTGCAACAATTTGACACCCTAATTAATTACCACGCCTTGCCTGGGGATAACTGGTCGTTTGATTGGCATGATGACTGGATATTCGGCAGTGAAGGATATGTACAATACCAGGTTTTAGATACCGGAACTGCTTTGATCAATTCTCTCCCACTCTATTGGTTAAGTGTGAAAGTCTCATCACCGGATACAAATTATGGATACTATCTGGATACACTTTATAATTTGATTGGGGGAAAAGGATATTTTTTCCCAAATGACTTTTTTTATCGGCAACTTGATGGAGGATTTGGTGGTGACCGCGCCTGTTATTACGATGATTCTATTGGTATAGTTGGCTCCTCACACTGTGAACAAATTTTAGCGGTCAAGGAGCAATTTAAAACATCTATTACTTCGCTTTCTCTTTTCCCCAATCCTGTCCAAAATTATCTTTCCTGGTCGTCTATAAATGGCCAATTTAGCACAGATATTTTTGATGTTAATGGTCGTAAAATCCATACAAGTTACACCCTAACTACATTAGATATATCCTCATTAAACAGCGGTTTTTATTTATTACAAATAAAGAACAGCCAGGGAATCCTATTAGCACAAGGTAAATTCATGAAACTGTAGGCAGATTCCATAAAAAGCCGCAGATGCTAACCATATTTTTTTTCATGTATTAATTTTAATTCTTTATATTTAATCACACGTCTTATCAAATTAGACACGGTGAATAATTAATTGACAATTCAAAATTGTACCATGGCCTACAGGATTAAGTCTATTTTTGGGTTTATCTTATTACTATGTTGCGGATATTTTAGTTGTAATCTTCCTGAACAAACTCAAACCAATTCAGATGGTGTTCAAACTCTTGCGGACTATTTCGACCCTCACGAAGGAGGCATACAGAATGGGGGAGAAAAAATGATCACCATTCAGACCCCAAAAGGCAGTTTTAAAGTATGGACCAAACGTTTTGGAAATAATCCAAAAACAAAGTTATTGTTATTACATGGCGGCCCGGGGGGAACTCACGATTATTTTCAAAGTGCCGAAAATTTTTTAGCGGCAGAGGGTATTGAATTTATTTATTACGACCAGTTAGGAAGCGGGTATTCTGATAACCCGAATGATACCGCCTTTTGGGATTTAGCGCGTTTTGTGGAAGAAGTGGAGCAAGTGCGCCAAAGTTTAAACCTGACCAAAGATAATTTCTACCTGTTAGGTCATTCTTGGGGCGGTATTTTAGCTACCGAATATGCGCTGAAATATCAAGAACATCTGAAAGGTTTAATCATCTCCAACATGATGTCCAGCTGTCCTGATTACGATCGATATGCTGAAGAAGTTCTGAGCAAAAAATTACCGGCTGAAGTGCTTAAGGAGATTAAAGCCATTGAAACCGCTGGTGATTTTAGCAATCCACGCTATATGGAGTTATTGATGCCGCACTTTTATAACCAATTCATTTGCCGCATACCTTTGGAAGAATGGCCTGGCCCGATAAACCGATCATTTGCTAAATTAAATCAGAGCTTATATGTGACCATGCAAGGTCCCAGTGAATTTGGAATCAGCGGTAAATTGGAACTCTGGGATCACAGCAAAGATTTAGGCCAAATAAAAGTACCCACTCTGGTCATCGGCTCTACTTACGATACCATGGACCCCGAACATATGCGCTGGATGAGTACACAAGTACCAAATGGTCAATTTTTATTGTGCCCCAATGGTGGGCATATGAGTATGTGGGATGATCAGCAGACCTACTATTCCGGTTTGATAAAATTTTTGGCAGGGAATTAATAATTTAATCGTGTTTTTAATCTTTAAAGTGTGTTCCACGAGCTACCCATTTAAATTTTATTACGCCAGATATTATCAATTCTAGAATTAAACCTACGTTACTTACTCACTTATTTATTTATTTGTGGACGCGCAAGGAAAAACCACTCTGAACAAATTAAAAACTGTATTAATTCTGGCCTAAAGGGTTCCCGCTTAAACTCCACAATTGGGCTTCAGCTAATTTCAGGCGGTACTGCACATCACTCAACCGATCTTTAGCCTGAGACTCTCTCAAGATGGCTTCCCGAACTGCAAAATCTGTCGTCCGCCCCTGGACTAATAATTGATTGGCCAATTGGGTATTCCGCTGTGCTGTGGTCACAAAACGAGCTTCTAATTCGGATTGGGCTAATAAATTCTGGTATTGCGCATACCACTGAGCAATTTGTGCCTGCAGGTCCAGCTCCAAGTCTTGCCTGGTGAGTTCCAAAGTTTTGCGATACAAATCAATGTTAGCGAAATCCTTTTTTAAATTTCGACCAGGAAAGATATCGTAAGTCAATGAAATGCCACCGGTAGGTCCAAAACTGCGATTCGATAACAGGAACCCTACTTCTGAACGTGAGTAATTAAAATTATATCCGGTATTCAAGCCTATAGTTGGATACAAATCTGCTTTAACTTCTTTCAATTGAACCAGGGCCAGTTTTTCATCCGTTTGTAACAATTTTATTTGTGGATGAGCGGATAGACTGCGGCGCAGCAATTCACTTTGTGCAGGTAAAGCTTGCCGAACAAACGTGCTGTCAGGAACAAAAACCGCCTCCGGGCCGCGGCCTATCAGCCGGTTGAAGGCAATGATACTTCGCTGGAGTATATCCTCCCGGGATACTAAAGTAGAACTATCTGCATTTAGTTGGTTCGTGGTTTGTAATAATTCCAATTCCGTGGTAACGCCTAATTTTAATTTTTGTTGGGCCAAATTGCGGAGGGCTAAATCCAATACAATGGCTTCTTTGACTATCTGTATTTGCTGTTGCTGACGTACCAAATCATAATAATCCGCTTGAACTTGGGCCACCAGGTTGTGCATTTGTAAAGCGGTAAGGTCTTTACTCCGGCCCTCCAACATATCCAAGCGCTCTTTGCGGGCCTGCATTCTAAATCCGTCAAACGCAGTCCAGGTGACCTCCACACCGGCCCTGGCATTCGTATTACCGGCAGATTTCCCCTCACGAACATCACCGCTAAAAAATTGTTGTCTGGTGTTGTTGGACGTGTAGGTTAATCCACCGGTCGTTCGGGCTACGGGTAACCCTCCTGCATTCCCAATGGTGTTATTATTGGCAGCAATTTCCTCATTCACCCTGGCAATACGAATATCGAAATTATTTTCCAAGCCGATCTGGATTGCTTCATCTAAGGTTAATCGTGTTTGAGATGATAATTCTACGCTAAGGCATACCCCTAACCAAAGTGCCCAGGCTTTACTCATGTTTAAATTGTTTGCGCTTAAAGAATGTATATATGGCGGGGATAACAAAAAGGGTCAAAACCAGAGAAAATAATAAACCGCCGATGATCGCAATCCCCATGGGAATACGACTGGTAGATGCGGCTCCCAAGGCTAAGGCGATGGGTAAGACGCCCAGGATGGTCGCCAAACTGGTCATCAGGATAGGTCGGAGTCTCAATGTTGATGCATCTACCACAGCATCAATATTAGATAATCCTGATCTGAACCGTTGATTGGCAAATTCAACGATAAGTATTCCATTTTTCGTCACAATGCCTACCAAAGCTATAATTCCGATCTGGCTAAAAATATTCATGGTATGGTTCCCTAATTTTAAGGCTATTAATGCTCCGGCAAGAGCCAAAGGAACAGTAAACATGATCACCAATGGGTCAGTAAAACTTTCAAACTGAGCTGCCAGGGTCAAATAAATCAAAGCCAAAGCCAAAAGGAAAGCAAAATATAGACCTCCGGAGCTCTCCTGAAAATCCTTAGATGCACCTGCTAAAGCTGTAGAAAAAGTCTCATCTAAAACTTTTTCTTTGATTTCATCCATGGCTTGGATGGCTTGACCTAAGGTCACCCCTTCCGCCGGAGATGCTGAAACAGTGGCTGAGATATATCGGTTATACCGGTACAATTGGGGCGGATTAGAGCTCTCACTGGAGGTGACCAGATTAGACATTTGAATCAGCTCACCTTTATCGTTTCGCACTAACAGGTTAGCCAGATCATTAGGTTCATCGCGGTAGCCGCGCAGTGCTTCCCCGATGACTTCATATTGTTTACCGTTTTTTATAAAAAACCCTAAACGTTGACCACTATAATACAACTGCAGGGTTTCTGCGATATCACGAACCGTAACACCCATGGTTCGCGCTTTTTCGCGATCTATTTCGATATGTAATTCGGGTTTATTAAATTTCAGGTTTAGATCAGTTACGGCAAACGCAGGGTGTTTATCAGCTTCTTCCATAAAAGCGGGAAGTACTTCTTTGAGTTTTTCAAAGGTCGGCGCCTGGATCACGTATTGAACCGGAAGCCCGCGCAAACCGCCACCACCGGTAGATATCGTTTCTTCCTCGGCAATAAATGAACGGGCATAATTATTCCGTCCCAACGCCGGATATAAACTGCGTACAATTTCACTTTGAGTACGTTGGCGTTCCTCCGGTTCATTCAGCACCACAAATACAAACCCGGAGTTTGCAGCGCCACTGCCCCCAAATCCTGGAGAAGTAATCGCGGTGAACGCTTTCCTTTCAGGCAAAGTATCCACCATCCTGGTAACATTCAGGATATAATTGTCCATGACTTCATAAGACGTTCCTTCCGGCGCTGTGCTTATTATGCGGAATGAACTTTTATCTTCTTTAGGGGCTAGTTCTGACGGAATAATATTAATCAAGGCATAAATAGCATAGAAGGTTCCCACCAAAATAATCCAAGCCAACCAACGGACCTTCAAAAAGCCTTTAAGCAGTTTATTATAGCCAGAGATCATCCCATCAAAAAACTTTTCGGTAAGGTCAAAAAGATAAGACGAGTGTGTATTGCGGCGAATAAACCGAGAACTCATCATCGGCGTCAGCGATAAGGAAACTATGGTAGATATGATGATCGCTCCTGCTACTACTATACCGAATTCGCGAAATAAACGTCCTGTAATACCTTGCAAAAATATGATCGGCAAGAAGACCGCTACCAAGGTGACGCTGGTGGCAATAATAGCAAAATAAATTTCTTTGGATCCTTCATGGCCCGCTTTGATGGGTTCTTCACCATCCTCAATCCGACGGTAGATGTTTTCCATCATTACAATGGCATCATCCACAACTAACCCGGTAGAAAGAACTATTCCCAATAGAGTTAGAACGTTGATAGAAAAATCAAACAGATACATGACAAAAAATGTCCCGACCAAGGATATGGGGATAGCAATTACCGGGATAAGCGTAGTCCGCCAGTTGCGCAAAAAAATAAAGATGATCAACACCACCAATAAAAAGGCAATCAGAATGGTTTCTTCCACCTCCGAGATGGCTTTGCGGATGGCTAAGGTACGGTCAAAAGAATAAGATATCTGCACATCTTCCGGTAAATCTCTTTTGATCTGCTCAACTTTTTTATAGACCTCATCGGCAATCTCAATATAATTTGCTCCAGGCAATGGTGTAACGGCAATTCCAGCCATGGGAATCACCCCATTACCACGTAAAATGGTCCGAATATTTTGAGGCGCCAGGGTTACCTTTGCCACATCCTTGAGTAGGACAACCACACCCTCAGTCTGACGAAGAACCATGTCCTCAAATTCTTCTGGGGTATTCAACCGGCCAAAAGTGCGGATGGTGAGTTCGGTTCGTTCTCCTTCTATTTTGCCGGTAGGTAACTCCAAGTTCTGATTGCGGACAGCATTGCGTACGTCCAGGGGCGTTAATCCATAGCCGGTCAATTTTTCAGGATCCAGTTCTATGCGGATAGCATAACGTTTTTCACCCCAGATCTGCACCCGGCTAACCCCTGGTACGGTTTGTAAGCGCTCTTTAAATAAATTATTGGCTATCTCGGTAAGGCTTAATAAATCCCGACCCTTACTTTGCAAGGTCATAGACATAATGAAAGTGGCATCTGCGTCGGACTTGGTGACCACGGGTGGATCGCAATCCGGAGGTAAAAAGCGCTGAGCTTGTGAAACTTTGTCGCGCACGTCATTAGCGGCAGCTTCCAGATCTACGCCTACTTCAAATTCGACAGAAATAGAACTGCGACCATCCGAGCTCGATGAGGTCAAGGTCCGGATACCGGCTATACCGTTGATATTTTCTTCCAGGGGCTCAGTAATTTGAGACTCCATAACTTCGGCATTAGCTCCGACATAACTGGTCGAAACGGAGATGACCGGAGGCGCTATACTGGGGTATTCTCGCAGTCCTAAATAGCGGAACCCAATCACTCCAAAAAGAACGATGGTAATGGAAATGACCGTGGCTAAAACCGGTCGATCAATACTTATGGAGGCTAAACTCATGACGGTTTAGGAGGTTTAACAGGTTCTGAAACGCGGGTTATTTTTACAGCCGTTCCTTCCGCTATACCCATCAAACCGCTAATAATCACCGTGTCCCCGACATTAAGGCCCGAGGAAATTTCCAGGTAA
>JAYRWN010000368.1:0-6339 GCA_041917975.1 Saprospiraceae bacterium
CAGAGGAGGGATCGCCCTTATAATCGTTGCCGATTTTATCTATTTCATCCAGGACAAACACAGGGTTGCCGGATTGAGCTTTTTTCAGTGATTGTATAATGCGACCGGGCATAGCACCAATATAGGTCTTCCGATGGCCCCTGATTTCTGATTCATCATGGAGCCCACCTAAAGAAATACGCACAAATTTTCTTTTCAAAGCCCGGGCAATCGATTTACCCAGGGAGGTTTTACCTACTCCCGGAGGGCCAACCAAACACAAAATGGGGGCTTTCATATCCCCTTTTAATTTTAGCACGGCCAGGTGTTCTAAGATTCTTTCCTTCACTTTTTCCAGGCCATAGTGGTCTTGGTCCAAGACTTTTTGGACCTTCTTCAGGTCAAAATTATCTTTGGTATATTCTTGCCAAGGCAGATCCAACAACAATTCCAAATAGTTCAGGATGACACTGTACTCCCCGATCTGAGGATTGGTCCGGCGTGCTTTAACCAATTCGCGTTCGAAAACTTTGGCGGTTTCTTTAGGCCACTTTTTATTCTTGCCCCTTCGTTCCAGGTTGCGCAATTCCTCCTCCTGAGGATTCTGCCCCAGCTCTTCCTGGATGGTTTTAAGCTGCTGATTAAGGAAATAATCGCGTTGCTGTTTTTCTATATCTACGCGCACTTTACTCTCTATCTGATCCCGCAGTTCGAGCAATTGCAGTTCCTGATGGAGGTTAGTCAGGACCAGGTTAGCCAATGCGGTTAGATCGTGCGTTTCCAGCATGGTTTGTTTGGTCTCAACTTTTATACCCATATTGGAAGCAATAAAATTGAGTAAAAAACCGTCGCTGCTGATGTTTTTGAGCATGATCACCGCTTCATTCGGTATCTGTGGTGACAATTCGATCACCCGCTTGGAGAGGTCCCGAATCGAGGAGATTAAAGCTTTAAATTCGAGTTTATCCTGCACGGGTGCATAGTCAAGGAGCTCGATGTGGGCTAACAGAAATGGTGTTTCGGAGACCACAGCACCCATGCGCAAGCGCCTCCGACCCTGAAGGATGGCCGTATTACTGCCATCGGGCATTTTTAATATTTTGACTACTCTCGCCAGAGTGCCGATGGGGTACAGGTCCGTGGGAGCTGGTTCTTCCTGATTGGGGTCCTTCTGGGCAATGACGCCTATCCACTTATTGTCCTGATAGGCTTTTTGTACAGCTTGAACAGATTTTTTCCGGCCGATATTAATGGGAATAACTACTCCTGGAAAAAGTACAGTATTCTTTAATGCGATTACCGGAACCGCTTCAGGGTATTGCTCATCCTTGTGATCCTCTTCTTCCTCTATGGAAAAAATGGACATACCTTCGTTATCTTCTTCAGCGGAGCTGTGACGGTATATTTCTTCAAACATTATTTTTTGACTAAAGGTAATTTACAGTAATTACTAATTCATTTCCCTAAGTCAAGTTTTATGCCAGTACCATTTTAACGATTTTTTGTGTCATTATGACAGAATAATGGTTAGACTATTCAGGCAAGTTGTCAGAGATAAATCCATAGATGCTGATGATATTAATAATTTAGGCATTATTCTTATTTGCCGGTGTAATAAAATTTCCTATTCCTGAGTTTATGTACCTTTGAAGAATAAGTTATAAAAACAAATCGCTAAGTGTCTTTGCAAAAAAAATTAGTTCTGACTGTGGGCCTGGTTATATTTCAGATCACACTATTTGCCCAGGACATAGATGTCGTTCATTACGTATTTAACTTGACTGTATATGATGCCCACGACACCTTGAGGGGCGAAGCTGAAATCACCTTTCGTCCCCAGACAGAAACGGATAAGGTATCCTTTGATTTGCAAACCTTTAACCCTTCCTCCGGTGCTGGTATGCGCATCAGTCGCGTCCACTGGGCTGATGCGGAGGTCACCTTTCAACACCAGGAAAATAAAATTACCATCCAGGCCAATAAGCTGTTTGCTCCACGGAAGAATACCAAATTGGTTATCGCTTATGCCGGTGTTCCTGCGGATGGTTTAATCATTGGTAATAACAAATTCGGAGAGCGGACTTTTTTTGGCGATAATTGGCCAAACCGGGCTCATCATTGGCTACCGTGCAAGGATCATCCCGGAGACAAAGCTACGGTGGAATTTAAGGTGACGGCTCCGGAACACTACCAGGTAATTGCAAATGGCTGGCAGGTGGAGGAGACCAATCTGCCGGGAAGTTATAAATACACCCATTGGAAAGAAAATGTGGCATTGCCCACCAAGGTCATGGTAGTCGGCATTGCCCGCTTCGCCGTCAGACAGGAGGAAGCGGTGGAAGGGATTCCGTTATCCAGCTGGGTTTATCCGCAAGATCGCAATGCGGGCTTTAATGATTATGCCCTGGCCCAATATTGCCTGCGTTATTTTATAGAAACCATCGGCCCTTATCCTTTTGAGAAATTAGCTAATGTGCAATCCAAAACAAGTTATGGTGGAATGGAAAATGCCGGTAATATTTTTTATTTCGAGGGCTCGGTGACCGGCCGCGGTGATCATGAAGAGCTTATCGCTCATGAAGTGGCCCATCAGTGGTTTGGCAATAGTGCTACCGAAGCGGACTGGCCGCACATCTGGTTGAGCGAAGGTTTTGCCACCTACCTGACTAATATGTATTTTGAACACAGCCAAGGCGAAGAAAAAATTCGATCCATGCTACAAAAACAGCGTGAAGCGGTGGTGACTTTTGCTAAGAGACAATGGACCCCGATTGTCGATACGGTTACACAACCCCTGATCAGATTACTTAATACGAACTCCTATCAAAAAGCAGGTTGGGTATTGCATATGCTGCGCCAGGAAGTTGGGGATGGAAAATTTATGGCCGGATTAAAAAAATATTATTACACCTATGCCTTAAAAAATGCCACTACGGACGATTTTAAATTGATTATGGAAGAGGAAAGCGGTTTCGAACTGGACCCTTTTTTCGAACAGTGGTTGTATCAGGCCGGGCACCCCCGCCTTAAAATATCGTGGCATCAGGATAAGGATTATCTCCAGTTGGATATTACACAATTGCAAGAAGAAAAGTTTAGTTTCCCTCTGGATGTGCAAATTAAATTGCATAATGGAGTTATGGATTTCCCCGGATTAGCCATGTCCAATAAACAGCACACCTGGTCTTTTAAAGTAAATGGTACTGTTCAGGATATCAATGTGGATCCGGAAGTGAAAGTGCTGGTGGAAGTGGTTAAATAATTATGATATTTTTTGGACATTTTATCGCAAGAATTATTTATTAAAATTAAAAGTATACCTTGCTAATTTTACACGGGCGCTGTATGAAAAAATAAACTAATTTTCATCAAACAGAAATAAAAAAGTAACTCTGAATTTTATTAAATTAATTTGGCTTGGCGGCCTCTACGAGAAAAAATAAACTAACATATCATAATTATTACTTTGCGGACTTTGCGGCCTTTGCGAGAGACATAAACTAACATATAATAATTATTACTTTTCGAGCTTTGCGGCCTCTACGAGAAAAAATAAACTAACATATAATAATTATTACTTTGCGGCCTCTGCGAGAGACATAAACTAACCTATAATAATTATTATTTTTCGAGCTTGGCGGCCTCTACGAGAAAGAATAAACTATCTATAATAACTGTTACTTTGCGGGCTTGGCGGTCTTAGCAAGAAAAAATAAAGCATATAATAATTATTGCTTTGCGGGCTTGGCGGTCTCTGCGAGAAAAACGAAACTAATTTTACCATATCACTCAAAACAACTGGACAACACCATATAGACTCACACCCATAATAGCCACTATACTCAGCCAGAACAACACGTCAAAAGAGCGTGAAGTTTCAAATTTGCCGGCGGCAGTTCGATAACGGAAATACCACGTCACATAAACAATGAGAATTAACAAAACAGAGCCGGCGATACCGCCACTCAGGACCATGGCGGTGGGTAATTCTATAAATAAAAACAGTAAGGCCCATAACAGAGGGAAAACCCAACTGAGGATGGCAATTGACCGGCTCCGCTGATGTAAATCGTCAAAATTTATCCACCCTATTCGTCCGAAAATATCCGCATATAAACGGGTCCAGGCCGCTAAAGCGGAAAAAAGGGTGGAGTAGAGCACCATAAAAGCGCCGGCCATAAAAAACCAATGCGCCCAAGGACCTAAACTAGCGGTAAAAATCCCGGACAATTCCCGCAACAGTTCGTACCCCTCGGGAACGCTAGACCTGGCATGCAGAACCGCCGCTCCCAATAAATAAAATGCCGCGGTGACCAGGGTGTACAAAATCATGGCGCTTAACGCGTCCGTGTACATCACTTTTATCCATCCCTTGGCCCGTTGATGCCACCCGGGACTATCGTCGCGAGGTCCGGTAAAGGCGGCATAACCTTTCTCCAGGCACCAGTAATTATAATACACGATTTCCTCGCCACCGATGCCGGTGATCCCAAAAGCGCCGAAAGCAAAAAACACAGCCTCCCTAGGCAATGAAAATGTTAGTCCCGAAGTGACCTGGCTTAACGTGATTGCGTAGGGAGTAAACTGCAAAAAGTAGACGGAGGCTAAAGCAAAGATGGTAAATCCGGCAAGCAGGACAAGTGATATCTTCTCCAGGGAAGCATAGTAGCCGCGAAAAACCAATAAGGAGGTGACCGGGGCCAGAATAAATGTCCATACCAGCACCGGTATACCTGGCATGACCATATTCAGCACCAAGGCCACGCCACCGATAATACCACCGACCTGAAATAATTTGAGCAACATAATCAGGAGGTATAAATAAATCGACCAGGAAGCTGGTCCAATGCGCAGACCAGGCAGTTTATTCATGGCTGCCATAGCTGTTTCGCCCGTCAAAATGGTGTATTTGGCGAATTGAACCTGGATGGCTACTTTCACCAGACAACTAACTAAAATGACCCAAAATGTAACGAAACCGGCTTTGGCGCCCAGGGTAGTGGTGGCTATTAATTCACCGGAGCCGACTATAGTGGCTGATAAAATAAATCCCGGACCCAAAAATTTTAAGCGCTCCAGAAACGTACTTGGAGGTGATTTGATTTTCGTGGAATCTAAACGATATGGATCCATGTATAATGGTTAATATACACATGATACAACATTAGAGGGAGTCCATCCAATTTTTTCACCCGGAATAATCCGGATGTAGTATCAGGTTGATTTTTTGCGGGTAGTTTTAGCCGTACTTGCGGACTTGGACGTTTTCGGTGGTGGTGATTTTTTCACCTGCCTCGCGCCTGTTTTTGCTTTAGATGTACTTTTTTTGGCTATTACTGGCTGCTTTGTTTTTACCTTACTTTTATTTGCAGCATTTTTAAGGCCGGAGCGGATGCTTTTTTTGATATCCTTTAGTTCATCTTTTAAATCGTCAATTCTTTTTTCGAGCGTCTTTAATTCATCCTTATGGGCTTTAAATGATTCGACTAACAATTCGAGCCCGGGGAATTTTTTCAAATCCTCTTTTTCCAATGTCTTAATTAACTTGCTCATCGAGACGCTAAATTTTTGTTTACAAATTTATTGATTTTGTACGCAAATCAATGTTAAGTTTTAATATTCAATAACTTCCTAATTCATAATCTGTTGTTAATAAATAATAAGCATCAAAAATTACTTTTTTGTATGGGTAAATTAACCACCTGTCCACTGGATATACTTTCTAAGATGCTCTCCGCTATGCGGATGCTTTCAAATCCATCGGCTACCGTGACCCGTGGTGTTTGACCTGTTCGAATACAATAAATAAAATATTCTAATTCTTCTCTTAAATTGCCCGAAGTCAGTTCATCGCGTTCCTGGTAGCGAAACACATCCGGGAAGTGATAGCCATAATTATCCAGGGTCATTAAGCCTTGATCCTGGGTCTGAATATAAATGACACCTTGCTGACCCACTAAACTCCACTGGGCGTCCAAGGTATTGCCGGCAGCGGATGGTATGACCCATCCGGTATCCATGGTACATAAAGCCCCATTCGACAAAGTGAAAATTATGGCCGCTGCATCCAGGGTAGCGCCAAACGTATGTTGCACGGCTTGGGCATAGACTTTAGTTACTTCTAAACCGGTCAAAAAGCGCAGTGAGTCAATATCATGCACCGCAGTGTGATAAATCAGATTAGACCCTGGTGGGGCTTTTTCAGCTGCGAATCGTCCCAGCGACCTCCGGATATTTATATGCACCAGTTCACCAATCTCACCCGACTTTATACGGCGATGGGCGGCATAATAACGGGGATCAAAGCGGTGAAGGTGCCCCATCATAAAAAGTCTGTCTGGTCTGGCCTCTACCGCCGCG
>JAYRWN010000369.1:0-22828 GCA_041917975.1 Saprospiraceae bacterium
CAGCGTAGAAGAAAAATGTGATCAAAGCAACGGTAGTGCTACGGCCACGGTTAGTGCGGGTACGGCGCCATACACCTATGTATGGAGTAATAGTGCTACGACCAGTGCCATCAGCAACTTGAGTGCTGGAAGTTATACGGTGACGGTGACCGATGCTAATGGTTGTACTACGACCGGCAGCGTGACGATTACCGAGATCGGAGGTCCAACGGTATCACTAAATCCTAGTAACCCAACCTGCAATGGCGTAAATGATGGAAGTATCACGACTGAAGTACAAGGTGGTACAGCACCATATTCTTATTTGTGGAGTAATGGCTTCACCACCAGTTTTATTAATAGATTAACTACAGGAAGTTACACAGTAACAGTCACCGATGCTGGTGGCTGTACAACTGTTTCAAGTACCCAGATCACTTCACCACCAATTATTTCTATCAACACAATTGCCATCCCTGTTTCATGTTCTGGAAACAAGGATGGCAGTATAGATCTCAGCATTAGCGGAGGCTCAACACCTTATAGTTACAATTGGAGTAATGGAGCAACAACTCAAGACCTGAATAGTATCGGAGCAGGAACATATTCTGTAACAGTTACCGATAGCAACGGTTGTTCTGAAACAGAAAGTGTAGTAATTTCTGCACCCGTTACCTTGGTAATTACTGCAGAAAAATCAGATGTAACCTGTAATGGTGTCAACGATGGGAAGATTACATTAACTGTAATTGGTGGGACTCCTGCTTATTCGTATGCGTGGAGTACCGGAGCTACGTCCAAGGATATCTCAGGCCTATCTGCAGGTAGCTATACCGTTACCGTGACTGACTCGAAAGGTTGTTCTTCAACTTTAACCAATACCATTTCACAGCCTTCGGCGCTAGTACTCGGTATAACGGCCTCAGACATCGGCTGTCAGGGAGGGATCAAAGGCGCTGTTGACTTAACTGTTAGTGGTGGCGTTGCTCCTTATAAGTATAGCTGGAATAATGGTGCCAGTACTGAAGACCTTGCCAATATCAATGCAGGGGTATATTCAGTAACAGTTACGGATGCAAATAATTGCATTAAAACCGCCTCTGTAACAGTAATTGAAGAAGCTGTAATAACTGTTAAGGCTAGCAAAGAAGGTGACTTGGATTGTTTGACCGGTGAGGTACAGATTTACGCGAATGGAAGTGAAGACGGTTTAGTTTACTCTTGGGTGGGACCCAATGGCTTTTCGTCCAATGCAAGACATCCATTGGTCAAGCTGCCAGGTAAATATGTTGTTACCGCAAGGAAAACAAATGGATGCCAAGCGAAAGATTCGGTGGTTGTTGACATATCCGACGATTTCCCGGAAGTGGAAATTTCTATAGAACGCGAATTTACGTGTGAAGCAGGATCCATAGCCATTCTCAAAGGCAAATCTAATGTGAATGGGGCAACATTAACCTGGACGAATCCACAAGGTCAGGTCTCAACTGGAAGTACGCTCACGGCCTCTACTCCTGGAAAATATCTGCTTTTGGTTAAAGGCTTCAATGGGTGTATTGGTAAGGATTCAGTGACTTTAGACCTTCCCGAAAATCCGGTAATTTCCGTAGAAGGCAATAATTTGACTTGTACTACTAAAATTGCCTCGCTACGTGTAAAAGCGGATCAGGAAAATTTAATCTATGTTTGGTCTGGGCCCGGTGGATTTACATCAACTTCAAAAATAATCCAGGTTTCTAAATTGGGTGAATACAACGTCACTGTAACCTCAACAAAAGGGTGTACGTCTACAGGTTCTTATACGGTAATAGAGGAGGTAACAGAGATAAAAGCTGAAGCTTCGGTGGAGGGGCAATTAAATTGTACTTCTGGCAGCGTGACCCTAATTGGGAGTTCGGACAAACAAAATGTAACTTATTCATGGTCCGGGCCTGGTGGATTTACTTCCAATCAACAAAATCCGCTGGTTAATGAAGGTGGATTGTACACCTTGGTGGTCACCGACGGAAGTGGATGTAGTGGTTCTGATACAGTAACTGTAAAGGAAACAACCGAATTGCCGGATTTATTGGTACAGGGGGGTGTTCTTTCTTGCACCGCCGATTTGGTCCAGTTAAAAGCAATTACTACCGTTATAGGAGGGGAATTTTTGTGGATTGGCCCTAATGGATTTATTTCTACAGAACAAAATCCGGTTGTAGATCAACCTGGGATTTATACTGTAATGTTATCCATCAACGATTGTATAACGGAAGGCAGCACATCAGTGGAGGTAGATAATACCCCTCCAACGATTATCGTTGACCCATCAAGTCTTACCTTAGCTTGTGGTCAATCCGAAGGTCAAATAATTTTAGAAACCAATGCTGTAGATGCGACATTTATCTGGACCGGACCCGACGGCTTTTTCTCAACAGATCAAAACCCGGTGATTACCAAACCTGGGACTTATACCGTCTCAGTAACTGATGCCAATGGTTGTGAGTCTACAAAAACTGTAGTTGTGGTCGTATCTGATGATCTGAATCTATCGATTATCGCTGACAGTCTTACCTGCGGAAAGCAAGCCATTAACTTAATTGCTGTTGCAGCTGATGAAATTATCAGTTATAAATGGAGTGGACCTAACGGATTTGTCTCTTCAATACCTAGTCCTTTAATTGATGAGCCAGGTATTTATACTTTAATAGCCGAATCAGCTCAAGGATGTAAGGATACCGCCTCTGTTGAAATTGTTGAGTCTACATCGGAACCAGATGTACAAGTAAATGGGGGAATTTTATTGTGTGCAGATACCTCGATAATCATTACTGCTAGTTCAAATACACCTGGAGTGATCTACACCTGGAAAGGCCCCGATGGATTTACCTCTCAAGAACAAAATCCTGCAGTTTCCAAACCTGGTGATTATTATGTAAAAGTTACTGCTCCGAATGGTTGTGAAGTTATTACAAAAGTAGTCGTAACAGAAGAGCCTTGCGCCGAAGTAGGTGATAGGATTTGGATTGACGGTGATTGTGACGGAATCCAAGGCAGCTTGGAACTGTCCCGTACCAATTTGGACAGCATCAGAGTAAGATTGTACACCTGCGATAGCTTATTTATTGCAGAAACTTACACCAATGATAGCGGGTATTATTTATTTGATCGTTTAACGCCGAACAAGTCTTATTACCTGGTATTTGATGACGTCCAGGGATACAAATTCACTATCCGTAATGCGGGCAACGATACCTTGGATTCTGATGTAGACGACAATGGTCGTACAGAATGCTTTACACTCAAGCCCGGAGATAATGTGATGTATTTTGATGCCGGATTGTGTTCAACTAATGACTGTGACCTGATCGTCAAAGTAGAGGATGTCCAAATCGGCTGTGGTGCTGATTGCGTTGTCCTTAACGTTGAAGTTAGCGGTGGATCAGACAGTTTGATTTATTTCTGGATTGGACCGAATGGATATACCTCAGTGGAAGTTATTCCTACTGTTCATAATATAGGTACTTATATCGTTAAAGTAACCGATAGTAATGGCTGTGTAGCCACTGACACGCTCGAGGTAACGGCGAGCGACAAACCGGTTATTGAAGTAACAGGTGGCCATATAACCTGCGAAGCGGGACAGATTAGAATTTCCGCCAGGACCAGCACATTAAATGCTGTATTTGAATGGGTAGGTCCGAATGGATTTACCTCGCATCTACCTAATCCTTATGTGACTGAGCCAGGGTTATATACAGTTATTGTCACTAGCTCGGAGTTAGATTGTTGGGATAAGAAAAGTGTTCTGGTTACCGCCGATTGTTGCAATGTTATTGCTGGTGGTAGCATTACAGGAAATGAAGAACATTGTGGTTCCTACGATCCAACACCAATTACAAGTCTTGAATTACCCAGCGGTGGATTAGGGACTATTTATTATCTCTGGATGATGACGACCGATCCTTCCAAACCTATTTCGGAGTGGACTCCAATTTGGGGAGCTTATAAATCAGAATATGACCCAGGTCCTGTAGCTCAAACGACTTATTATGCAAGATGCTCCAGAAAAGGGGAGTGTACGGATTATGTGGGCGAGACGAA
Organism: Saprospiraceae bacterium; assembly: GCA_041917975.1. GTDB lineage: Bacteria > Bacteroidota > Bacteroidia > Chitinophagales > Saprospiraceae > JAYRWN01. The sequence continues at coordinate 4,063 of JAYRWN010000369.1, forward strand.
TATTGTGGCCAAGATAGTTCATCAAACACCTGTTATTGTCGAAGATTCTATACAGGTATTTAACGAAACATCCTGTAGTGGAAATAATGGAAGATTGGTATTTACAGTTTCCAGAGGCGCTGAATTCAAACCGCTGATGATCAGAATGGATTTTAATGGTGAAACCAAATACTACGGTCCTTTCAACACCTCGGTGATTGAAATTAAAAGCCTTAAACCTGGTTTGTACAATAACATTCAACTGATGAATGGCATCGGGTGTGAAAGCCGGATGATTACCTCTAACTTTGAAGTTAAGGCTTCAGCTTGTAACTTAACTGTTCCGGAGGTATTGGAAATCGTGGCTTATCCAAATCCAGTTACTTTTTCGCTGAGAGTCAATGTCAAATTTCCGAAAGAGACCACCAAAATGTTAATGGAATTAATAGATATAAGTGGTAAAGTAGTAAAACGATTTGAACAAATTAATTTTGTAAGTCCACAGTATAATTACCAAACTATATTGGATGTGGCCAACCTGGAAAGCGGAATGTATTTCCTCAGGGTATTGACTGATCAAGGGGTGAGGTTTGAGACAATAGAAATTGTGAAATAACTTCTGTAAACAAATAAAAAAGCAGGTCAGCGCTGACCTGCTTTTTTTATTTGTAGATAAAATATTGATCTTACTAGGTATTATTGGATAACCCTGATCTCTTTATACCTGGGAAAATAGGATCTTTAATTCATAAGGATCAACCCTGCAGGATTCTGGCCTGATTTTACTCTAAATATGCATAAATATTAGCCTTTATTCCTTGGAAGTGTGGTATTGGTTAACTGGTGCAATTCCAGGCTGATGACCTTATCCATCATCAAACCCTGATAGAGCCAACCTAATTACATCGCTCGATAATTAATTCTGCAACTCAGACTGAAATCTTATAATTGCACTTACAAGTAAAGCACTGATAATACCGATGGTCTACTTATTAGTTTACTTTTTTCCAAATAAATGATATGATACTTCACTGCTTCTTTTAAAGCTGTCATTTGTCCTAATGAGTTATTAGCGGACTTATCAAGAGCACTGGACTTGACACTAAATTATTATCTAATTATTGTCAAGATTTTAGGGATAGTACATTAGTAAGTGCCAAAGAACCTTCTTAAAAACCATTCAGTGGCTAGAAATAAAAAAATGGGTAAAAATAACCACTTGAAATTTAACAGTGGTTCAGTAGTAATTTGAGCGTATTGAATGGGTTTTAAATCTTCGCGGTTTGCTAATAAGTCAGGGAGTGAATTTATTTCATCTGGATAAATGACTTGGCCATTTTTTAATTCTGCCAATTGATGAAGTATATTGTGTCTAGCCGTTGTGTTTTGAGCTTCTAATTGTAAAGGTTCCACGCTGAATACCCCTTCGTTATTAAATGTTTCACCCCCGTACTTGGTTTGAGCTTTGAAAGAATAATGCCCTGCTTTCAACAGGTTTAAATTAAGATGATAATGCTTCTCCCGACGATCAAAGGTGTATGTAAATTCCTCCTTATTCTCGTTATATAAGCTCAAGGTAGTTTCCGGGTCATTAATTAATTCATAAGATTCGTTATATAATTCAGCATCCAGTTGGACTTCTTCGTTTTCTTTAAATATTCGGTCATTGAGTACAACTCTGAAACGTCTTTTGTCGTCTTTTACGGTGAGGAATTGTAATGATTTTTGAATAAGCTCATCGAATATTTCATGATTTTGATGATTTAAATAATCGAACAATCGCCATTTAAATATTCCTTCTCCGGCAAGTACAGCAGTTTTTATTTCATTTGACTCATGAAAACTGAGTAATGGGTAATTGGTTTCTATTTTACTTATAGATTGATTTAGAAGAACCTGATTGCCTGTCAGAGACTGGTATTCTCCAAAAGGCGAAGACAACGGAGGGAATGTTTTTAATGAATTTTTTAATTCATCACTTAAAATGAATAAACTGAAGGAGGATTCTACCTCCGGTTCAACTTCGTTGACATTGTTAATTTTGCTGTTAAGCGATATTCCGGCTTGCAAAGAGTTAATTAGATTAATATCGGACATAGAACCAAGTATGAACCAAAGAGGCGTTTTATTTTGAGCTAAAGTCGCGGTAATTTCTTTAATGTTTTTACCTGCAGCAGGCAATTGGTACAAAATAATCACATCGAAGTCTGATAGTGTTCCTGTCGCTTCACCCCAATATTTTGTAGTTAGTTCATATTTGCTGAGTTTCTCCAGGCTTTGCCGGATAGCAGACACATCAGGATGCGGCGCGGCGGCATAAATAAGTATTTTCTCACGATTATCTAATACATCTACGAAGAAATCCCGGTAGTTATTTTGTGTGTTGCTCTCCCCTTGAAGCGGAGATAAAGCCACCCGGTACCTTTGAACTCCGGTGCGGTTAGCCGTAATTGTGAACTGGACGGAGGTAAAAAATTCGCGTTGAGTATAAATTATGTTCTGGGTTGCTATTTTGTTATTCTGGTTATTCTCTACTTTATACACAGTCAAGCTGGTACCACCAGTACATTCTTGGGCATTGATATCCACTTGGATGGTGAATTGATCATTCAAGTAGGCCAGATCATTGTGAAAAACTCTTTGCAGATAAGCATCTTTTTTAAGTGTAGTATCACCTAGGGCCACGGCGAATATTGGAGCCTGAACCGGCTGAGTTATATAAAGAGGGTTCTTACCTTCATTATAAATGCCATCTGTGGCCAAAATTACTCCACCTAAATTTTGGTCGCCGTAGCTGGATTGCATAGTTTCCAAAAAGTCGCTTAGGTTACTTACCTGGTCTTGATAATTTTCCGATAATCCTTCCTTGACACCGTCTCCAAAGCTATAGGTAATAACTTTGAACTTATCTTCCAAATCATTAATGACGGGTGTCCACTGACTTCGGTAGGTTTTTTGCTCTTGCTCATTTAAAGCCAATCCAATGGATTGGGAAACATCCTGACCAATGATTAGGATGGGCTTTTCAACCTTAGTTTGCTGATATTTTAAGAAAGGGGCTAACAACAATGAACCTATACAAAACATGCCGAGGAATCGCAGAGCAGCTAAGGTCAATTTTTGCCAGGTGTTAAAACTAATATTCTCTTTGGTTTTATAATAAACAATGACAGTGGTGGCTAAAGCAAAAAGAAATGCGATAATCAGGTACCAACCAGGGGTAAGAAAACTAAAATTCTCCAAAATGGGTTATTTATATGATTTGGCAAAAATAGTCGCGATTGCTCTATTTGTGGGCCTGTCGTTGGAAAGATTAACAAACATTTTAGAATTTGTTTTAGCAAGTTCATCTATTTTTGATTCATAATACAAGGTATTGTAACATGTTGAAAAGAGTATTGGTTATAGTTGCGGTAATGGTTTTTATTTTTCAGGGGGCTTCGGCATCTTATATTATGATCCCTATGGACCTCAAACAGAAAGAACACCTGAAAGCTTATGGAATAACCTACTGGGTGTTGGAAAAAGGCGTGGAAGCCTGGTGGCTCTTGAATTATCGGGGAGGGAGTTTTGCTTTTCAACATTCTACCACTTTGGAAAAGGAATGCCTGACCAGGGGAATATCGTTTGAAATTATAACAGAGGGGGGATTTACACAAATCCGTACTGAAATAGCCGACCCTGAAGCAAATATGGAAGCGGTTAAGCTCGAAAAGGCGCCCAAAATTGCCGTTTATACCCCAGATTTTAACGTCCGCGGAGAAAAGATACAACCATGGGATGATGCAGTGACCCTGGCTTTAGCATATGCAGAGATCCCTTATGAGGCGATTTATGATGAAGAGGTGGTAACCGACCGTTTGGCAGAATTTGACTGGTTGCATCTACATCATGAAGATTTTACCGGCCAGTATGGGAAATTCTATTCCTCAAATCATTCTCAACCTTGGTATAAGGAGAATCAAAGAAGGCAGGAAGCATTGGCAAAACGGCTGGGATTTTCAAAAGTATCGGAATTAAAACGGGAAGTGGTGCATAAAATCAGAGAATATGTGGCGGGAGGTGGCTTTATGTTTGCCATGTGCTCTGCAACGGACTCTTATGATATAGCCTTAGCCATTGGGAATACCGATATTTGTGCTGAGGTGTACGATGGTGATCCTTTTGACCCTGCCGCCAATGAAAAACTGGATTATACGCAAACATTTGCTTTTAAAGATTTTAAGTTGATCCTTAACCCCTTTGAGTACGAATTTTCGACCATCGATCAAACACCTTCACGCCGCCAAATTGCTATGGAGAATGATTATTTTACTTTGTTCGATTTTTCAGCAAAGTGGGATGCCGTGCCTACCATGTTGACTCAAAATCATACCCGTACAGTGAAAGGATTTATGGGGCAAACCACGGCTTTCAATAAAAATATGCTAAAAACGCATGTCTTGGTGCTCGGCGAAACCAAGCCAATTAATGAAGTACGCTATATCCATGGTGAGTTCGGACAAGGTACCTGGACTTTTTATGGCGGTCATGACCCTGAAGACTACCGGCATCAAGTAGGAGATCCGGAAACAGATCTAAGTCTTCATCCTAATTCGCCCGGTTATCGCCTGATCTTAAATAATATTTTATTCCCTGCTGCTAAGAAGAAAGAACGTAAAACTTAGGGCTCGTTAATGTTAAATCGGAATATTGTCCGTAAACATGGTTTATTGGAGGACCAAGGCAATATTTTTTAGGTGTAAAAACGAATTAGGATAGCCCTTGTAATTATCTTACAGGTTTTACGATTATTTTCAGTTTGTTTTAAATTGCTAAAAAAGCCAAGTTATGATCAGAGCTAAGATAGGGGGGATCGGATTTTATGTGCCGGAAAAAATTGTCACCAATAATGACCTGACCAAATTGATGGATACCACGGATGAATGGATTCAAGAAAGGACCGGCATAAAAGAACGTCGCTACGCTAAAAAACATGTTGAATCAACTTCTACAATGGCAGCAAAAGCTGCTCAGATAGCTATAGAGCGGGCTGGCATAAGTATACAGGATGTTGACTTTATCATTTTCGCCACGCTTAGTCCGGACTATTTTTTTCCCGGTTCCGGTGTGTTATTACAAAGGCTTTTGGGCATGAAAAACATTGGTTGTCTCGATGTACGCAATCAATGTAGTGGATTTATTTATGGGTTGTCGGTTGCTGATCAGTACATCCGCTCTGGTATGTATAAGAATATTCTTTTAGTCGGTAGTGAATTCCATTCTGCAGGTTTGGATTTTACGACCCGGGGTAGGAATGTAACTGTAATATTTGGGGATGGGGCCGGTGCAGTAATTGTTCAACCGGCCGACAAAACCAATCAAGGCATTTATTCCACCCATCTGCATGCGGATGGGGAGCATGCTGAAGTGCTAAGTTATATTAACCCGGGGTGTCATGGCGGGGTGCACTTGGGGACAGAGCGGTTCGGGTATCCGGATGTGGAATATGGAGGGGCTTTTTTAACCAAAAAAATGTGGGAGGAAGAAGATTATTATCCGAATATGGATGGGCAACACGTTTTTAAGTTCGCTGTTCAAAAGTTCCCGGAGGTGATCATGGAAGCTTTACAAACTAATGGATATTCACCTGCCGATTTAAATATGCTGATCCCACATCAAGCTAACCTGCGCATTAGTCAGTTTGTACAACGTCTACTAAAATTGAAGGACGACCAGGTATATAATAATATACAATATTATGGTAATACTACGGCTGCTTCCATTCCGATTGCTTTGTGTGAGGCCTGGGAAAAAGGTCTGGTAAAAGATGGCGACTTGGTGTGCCTGGCTGCTTTTGGCAGTGGTTTTACCTGGGGATCAGCACTGTTAAGATGGTAACAAAAACTTTAGTATTCTCTTTTTAGACTGGCCATAAAGAAGCCATCCGTATCATTATTCGCCGGAGTAAGGTTTAGTTGTTTGACCAAAGTGAATTCGGGATGATGATTCAAAAAAGTTGTTATTTGAAGATTGTTTTCGGAAGGAAATAGGCTGCACGTAGCATACACTAAGGTACCTCCGGGTTTGACCATTATGGAGTACCGGTCCAAAATCGCTTTTTGAGTGTCTAATAGATTATAGAGTGTTTTCAAAGAGCTTTTCCATTTAGCATCGGGATTTCGGCGCCAGACCCCGGACCCTGAGCAGGGGGCATCTAATAACACCAAATCAGCTTTATTAGCCAGTTTTTTGATCACTTTTTCATTATTAATCAGACGAGTTTCAATATTAAAAGCTCCGGCGCGGCGGGCGCGTTGTTTTAAGGTAAGGAGTTTATGTTCATCAACATCCAGGGCAACTATTTTACCTTTATTTTTCATGATCGCAGCTAAATGCAGAGTCTTGCCTCCAGCTCCTGCACAGGCATCAATGACTGAAGAACCCAGAAATGGCGCACAAAACTCCGAAACCATTTGAGAGCCGGCATCCTGGGCTTCAAACCATCCCTGGTGGAAAGCCGGCAGTGTGAAGACGTTCCGTCCTTGGATTAATTTAATGCCATGTTTAATATGTTCAGCAGGTTGGCATTCCAGGCCTTCTTTAATCAGCGATTCAGTCAGTTCTTCAACAGTTACTTTCAGTGTATTTGCACGCAACGTAATTGGTGCTTTGTGATGCATTGCCGCTAATTCACGGGCCCAAACATCCTGGCCTAACTGGTCAGCCCCATATTCAAAAAGCCAATCAGGCACGGAATACTTGTACTCGATTTTGTCCGTCAGAGCTTTCTGCCGTTGACGGATGAGATCTGGACTTAGAGGGGTAACCCAGTTATACTCGGGAATATTACCGTGGGCTAATAGATAATGAACCTGCAGGCATTGATCCCAGATGGAAGAGGGCCATGGTGCGGATTCACTGGCGCATAAAGCTGTGTAAAGCCGCCAGTTACGCACTATGGTGTAAACCGCTTCCGCAACCAATGCCCGGTCTCGGCTGCCCCATTGTTTGTGGTGTTTAAACGTCCGTTCAATCACTTTATCGGCATAACGGTTATGTTCAAAAATGTCTTGTAAGCAGGTACAAATCCCCTGGTAAAGCGGTCGATGTAAAATTTGTTGGGTCATTTTAGTGACTTTTGTGCGCGGTTTCGTCTAAAGGAAACGCATTTTTTGAGGTTTGAGTTATACATTTATTAGGTGTAAAGGCCTATATTGTTAAAATAATGCATATAATTATTATATAGAATCAAAATTTAATATTTTGTTGCACAATATTTGTATTATCACTTAAAACTTTAAATACCCGGGCATAAATGCTAGCATACCGGAAACTAAAAGATTATATTTTTAGCCAATTGGAAGGACTTCCAAAGAACCTGTATTATCATGGTATCCACCATACGAAGGATGTGGCGAACGTATGTGAACAGTATATACGCAGAGAAAGACTCAACTCCCATGATCGCCTGATGTTGCGTGTGGCTGCCCTGATTCATGACATTGGATTTCTGGTTACCTATAAAGATCATGAAGCCCGCGGGTTTGAAATGATGCAACCCATCCTTATTGAATATGGGTTTTCGATAGAAGAATTAAAGAAAATAGAAGGGCTAGTCATGGCGACCAAAGTGCCCCAAAACCCATTAAATCATCTGGAAGCCATCATTTGTGATGCCGATCTTGATTATCTGGGACGGAAAGATTTTCCCGAGATCAGTGAATCGTTGTTCGCTGAACTGCAACAATATACCTTGTTATCCGATCGGATGGATTGGCTAAAATTGCAAGTTAGTTTTTTAGAAAAACATACCTACCATACGACTTTTGCGCGTCGATACCGAACACCAAATAAGTTAAAACAACTGGCCAAAATTAAGGCTGAAATGGATGCCCTGGCTAAAAAAAAAGTTAAGTCAGCACGCCCATTATTAAATGTGAGATCCTCATCGGTAGGTGTTTAGTCCTTTTATTGCTGCAGGTTTGTCTATTTGTCATAAAAAGGGTTGACATTTAAAAAGTTTTGGGATAAAAACTCGTTATTTTAGAGTTTAAATCCTGACAGCATGCGTCTTTATTTTTATCTTTTCCTATTAGTCATAGCTTGTAAGCCTAAGTTAGAGGATGAAATATTATCTAAACAAATTCCCGAGTTTATTCGGGCATACTCTAATGGCCACATCGATTTAGACGAACATCTCTTTGTTCAGTTTGCAGATAATCTTAATGCCAAATATGATACTTTAGGTGACGTTAAAGTATACATTAGCCCTAATCACCCGATCCAAGCTTCATTTAAAAATCACTTATTGAAAATTGAGCCGTCCCAACCATGGACCCCTGGTACCGCTTATGTCTTAAGAGTTGACCTTGGCCAAATGTTTGACGGGTTAAATAAAACTTTTACGTTTAGCGTAGAAACCAAACGACAATTCTTAACCGTTGATTTTGATGAGTATTATTTTCAGCAGACCGGAAATACAGAGGTCATCTCCTTAAAGGGCCATGTCCAAGTAGCTGTCCGGGCCGCTTTAGAAGAAATTATAAAAACAGTAACCTTTAATGACGCAGATCGGTCAGTACCTTTGGAATGGGATGAAAACTTAGGAGAGAATACAGTCAGTTTCAGCGTTCAAAATTTACCGCGAAAGGCCGAGGCGTATGAATTAACCATGCTTTGGAACGGAGAACCCCTTGGCTTGACCCAGACCTCGGGTAAAAAGCAAATAACCATACCAGCTATAGGAGATTTTTTTCTATTAAACTACGGAATCAGCGATCAAGAATCTCAAGAATTGAAGTTACAATTTTCAGAACCTTTGTCCGGAGAGCAAGATTACACCGGGTTGGTCACTATTGAAGGCACCGATGTTAGCCTGAAGTTTCAGCAGGATGTAAATATACTAAAAGTGTATCCCTCCTCGCCATTAACTGGAGAATTTCAATTTACGATTAATGGACAACTTAAAAGCCATAATCGGAAAACCTTGGATAAAACATTCAGCGGAAAGGTCGTTTTTGAATCACTCAGTCCAGCGGTGAGGAATGCTGCAAAAGGACACATACTCCCGGTAAGTGGCCAAATAGCCTTTCCCTTTGAAGCTGTAAACCTCAAAAAAATTGATGTGGAGGTTTATCGGATATATCAAAGTACCATCCTCCAATTTCTACAAGTCAACAGTTTGGCCTCTAATTATGAATTAGAACGAGTGGCTAATCGTGTTTACTCGCAGACTATTGATTTAAGTTCGCAGGTTCCTGCTTTTGAACTTACACAGTGGAATCGTTACCAGGTGGACCTGACTCAGGTCATGGCCCAAGATCCACAGGGCGTCTATCAGATTAAGCTCAGTTTTCGTCCACAATATGCCTTGGTATCCTGTGACCAAGAGTTAACCGACAGTGGATCTGAAATCTTTACTTCGGCATGGGACTACCCCTATTATGGCCCGGCTGGGTATTATCAAAATTTTTGGCAAGAAAGGAATGACCCGTGTAAGTCCGCATATTACAATGAAGAAAAGTTTCTGCAGCATAATATACTTGCTTCAAACCTGGGTTTAATGGCCAAAAGAAGCACAGGTAACAGTTTTATAGTTGTTGCCAACCATATCTCAGATGCGACCCCGGTGAAAGAAGTGAAACTGGATTTTTATGATTTCGCCTTGCAGTTAATGGGTAGCGGGATCACTGATGCACAAGGTGTATGTATTCAACAGTTGCCATCCACTCCCGCTTTTATTATCGGTAGCCATGGAAATGACAAAAACTATCTACAACTCCTGGAAGGTTCTTCCTTACCCATCAGCAAGTTCGATGTAAGTGGTGAAACCAGGCAAGACGGGATGCGCTGTTTTATTTTTGGTGAACGAGGAGTATGGCGACCAGGTGATACCATATTTATGCATGCCATTTTAGATGCAGAACAAGAGCTGCCTGCGAATTATCCGCTGAAGTATAAATTTTTGGACCCATTGGGCAAACCGATTTTAAGTGGACTGGTGTCTAAAAAAGCAGGGAGCATTTATGCTTTTCCTTTAGTTACTTCATCGGATGCGTCTACCGGGGATTGGACTTTAAGACTGGAAGCTGGAGCCGCTATATTTTACAAGAGAATAAAAGTTGAATCGATTAAGCCTAATCGATTAAAAATTAATTATTTACGGATATCTGATGACGTCTTTTTTACTGAGAATATCCCATTACCCTTTGAATCAAGTTGGCTGCACGGAGGACAGGCCGACAATCTGAGAATGGTGGTCGAAAGAAAAATGCGCCGGGCCACCACGGTCTTTAAATCTTTTCCACAATATCATTTTGATGATATAACCCGAAGTCAAAATTTAAACGGTGAATCCGAAGTGGTTTTTGAAGGTAAAACAGATCAAAACGGGCAGGCTACAGTGGTCATACCCGGCGTTTTGAATGAAGTAGCTGGCAAAGTGGAGGTTGAATTGCTGACCAGGGTATTTGAACCCAGCGGTGAGGCGAGTATAATGGTCAATAACTTTAGTTACAGTCCCTATTCAAGTTATGTGGGCGTGTATTTGGAAGGTGATCAACCGGATGATAATTATTTTGCCAGGGAAAAACAGATCAATATTACCGCTATAAAGGTCAATGAGCAAGGCTCACCATTGGCTAAAAAACCGATTGAAATCGGTTTATATAAAATTGATTATTATTATTGGTGGGAGAGTGAAGCCTCTAACCAGTTGTTACAATACAGTTCCGGTGATATGGCCACGGCTGCTATCCGGGCATCACAGATTACAGATGCCGGTGGAAAGACCGTTTACCACTTTTCTCCGAATGATTATGGCAGTTACCTGATAAAAATTTGTGATCCGGAATCTGGGCATTGTGCGAGTAAGGTCATATATGTTGGCGAACCCTGGTTGGATGGCAATAAAGATGCTGCTATGCTACTAAGTCTAAAAACAGATAAAGTCAAATATCAAGTCAATGAGGTAGCCCGGTTGACAATACCAGCCCTAAATTCCGGGAAAGCATTAATTACCATTGAACGAGGTTCAAAAGTGTTAAAACACTTTTGGCGCGACCTTAATGTAGGTCAAAATGTAGTAGAAATTAGTTTAGATCAATCCATGGCCCCGGCTAGTTATATTTCAGTAGCACTTCTTCAGGGATATAATAATAATGTTTCAGATTTACCTATCAGGCAATATGGAATAGTACCTATCGAGGTTGATGACCCGGATCTGAAATTAGAGCCGGTTATTCAAGCCCCTGAAGAAACCAGATCTGGAAAACCCTTCCAGGTTACTATAAAAGAGAGAAAAGGGAAGGCGATGGATTATGTATTAGCCCTGGTGGATGAAGGGTTACTCGGGCTTACGGCTTTTAAAACTCCCGATCCAAATAAGTTTTTTCATGCAAAAGAAGCTTTACAGGTTAACACCTGGGACCTTTATGATCAAATATTCAATTTACAACCCTCAGAATTTGGCAGATTATTAGCAATAGGAGGTGATGAGGAGTCCCTTTTACAAAGTCCAGAACGAGCTTTGCGGTTTGAACCGGCGGTACGCGTTCTTGGCCCTTTTTCTCTTCCGAATGGTCGGTCTAAAACGCATGACGTGTTGATAAACAAATATATAGGAGAGATTAGAGCCATGGTCATAGCCGTCGACCAGCACAGATATGGACATCAGCAAAAAGGGATAAAAATCAATAATCCGGTCATGGTTCTGGCAAGCCTGCCCCGCACCATCAGCCCAGGGGCCCAGCTTTTAGTACCAGTTAATATCTTTACAACCAAACCAGGAGTGGGCCAGATAAAAGTAACGCTGTCCGATAAAAATAAATTTGCCGAAATTACTAATCGTCAAACAACCATCTCCATAAATAAAGAAGGTGATGAACTTATTTATTTTGAATTAAAAGTTCCAGAACGTGAAGGAGAAATTCGTTTGGTAGCAGAAGCCTTATCAGGAAATGAAACTGTTTCTCATGAAATAAACCTTTCGGTGCGGAATCCAAATCCAATAATCAGAGATTTTCAAAAAATAGTTGTTTCTGCGCAGGGTACATCAACGCTTAAAGCTAAAACACCGGGAAGCCAGGGTACCAATACAGGTATTTTGGAGCTAAGTTATTTGCCGCCATTGCGGTTTAAAGACCGCCTTGAGCAATTAATCCAATACCCCTATGGATGTGCTGAGCAGCAGATTTCTGCGGCTTACCCCCAGTTATTTTTAGAGGACATTGCCGAAATTTCTTTTGAGGAACGGAAAAACATCCAAACTAATGTGCAAAAAACTATCCATAATTTGTCTGCATTTCAGAACTCAGATGGAGGGTTTTCATTATGGCCTCGTCAATCTATTAATGATGAGTGGGTTACCTCTTATGTCGGTCATTTTCTTTTAGATGCTCAACAAAAAGGTTATCATGTTCCTAGTCACTTATTGGAGGGATGGAAAAAAATTCAGAAACGTCTGGTAAAATCTTGGGATCCACTTCTAGATAAGTATCAAAAGCCAGCAAAAAACCAAGGTAGTGGTCAAATATATAGACTGTATACTCTGGCCTTGGCAGGTTCTCCTGAAATAGGTAGTATGAATAAATTAGTGGATGCAGAATTCCTCAGCACACAATGTAAGTGGGAGTTAGCAGCTGCCTATGCTGTGTTAGGTAAAAAAACTATTGCTGATAAAATCATCCAGAAGGCCAATTACAAACCGGATATTAGTCTTGACTGGGATAAGAATTTTGGTTCTGCTTTGCGTGATGAGGCAATTATATTGGATGCAGTTTTTAAGTTAGGCAAAGTAAATGAAGCTTTTGAAATTTGTAAGAGTATCAGCAAACAATTAGAGGAAAATATAGATAATAATACCCAGGATATCGGATTCACATTTGCAGTTTTAGGAAAAGTTTATAAAGCCTATCAAGGGGATCAAATGGTGGTGAACTATCGACTAAAAAATGGTTCATGGAATAAAGTGGAAACGAAGCAACCCGTTTTATATGTGGAGTGGTCCGGTGAAAATTTTAAAACTTCTGAAATTGAAATACAAAATCAAGGCGGCAAACCAATATTTGCCCATTGGACTATACAAGGTCAACCAGTCTTTTCACAGGTAACCCCAGTAAATAAAAATATTTCTACAACTGTAAAATATTTGGATGTCTTTGATAAAGAATTGGATGTCTCGGCCTTAACCCAAGGTATGGAAGTTAAATGTGTGGTTACCGTGATGAATACATCTAATCGCAGACAAAAGCACTTGGCCTTGAATCAAACTTTCCCGATCGGATGGGAGATTGTTCCGCAACGGCTTGGCAGTCCATCGATGGATCATCATAATTATGATTACCAAGATGTTCGAGATGATCGCGTTTATACATTCTTTGACTTAAATATCGGTGAAAAGAAGGTATTCAGCATACGCCTAACGGCTACTTATCCCGGACGCTATCAATTACCGCCCACGGTGTGTGAAGCTATGTATGATCCCACGACACAAAGTATAGTCTCAGGTAAGGAAGTCCAAGTCATTAAATAAATGTTTAGGCTCTGATAAAACTGTAGGAAACAATTGACCTTAACTTAGGTAAAATTACTGCTTACTGGCTGTAATTTTCAAAGCCAGGGGAGGGAAGCCGGCTACGCCATAATTCATAAAAGGAACATCTGCTTGTACCGGACTTAAGTGGGTTAAAATGAATTTTGTAAATAATTCATCTAACATTTTGTTTTTAATAGGTTTTGAATTAGGTTTTACGTAATATCCGAGACGATCAATCTTACCTTCGGGGGACCAAAAGACGTGTATTAACAGCTGTACTCCATCCAGATTGATGTTGTCATCCTGAGCTAAGTTATAGATGTTGACCAGCATACTACCCCACACATGACCGGCTGCCTTTAGATCATTATGACAAATGGTCAGGAGGTTCTCATATTTTGGTAATAAAGCTTCATAAGCGGTTGATTGATCACCGATATGGAAAACTACTGGAAGCTCTGAAACTTGGTTTTTAGGTAGGGAAATAGAGACATCCTGGGTAACCCCGTATGTAGCCATTCCAAGAATAAAGGAAAACCAGATCATCTGTTTCACAATATAAATATGATCTTTCTTTTTAGAATTTACAAATCTGACACCAAAAACATAACGTTTGGTCTAAAAAATACTACAACTAACGTTTATTTTAGCCTTTATTTACCAAAAAATTAAGGAATGGTCCTCGATATCTGTGTTTTACTTATTGGTGTTTTTGCCTTCAGGATGGGATATACCCAGGGAGTGATAAAAGCCATCTTTACTATTTTAGGTATCATGATCGGGCTTTTATTTGCGCTGAAGTTATCTCCCGTAGTTATTAATTTTTTGGAGAAATTGTTAAATCAAGAAAATGTTTTTTTGTTCCTCGGCGGATTTATTCTTACGTATGGTGTGATATTATTTATCATCTGGTTCACCGGGAATCGCCTGGAACATGTCTTTACTACTTTGAAAATTAACTTTATAAACAAAATATTAGGGGGCGCCATCCTGACCTTAGTGTTTTTAGTTGGCTTTGGTTATATAGTTTGGTTCTTAGAGAGAACCAAACTGGTCGGCGAAAAGACTAAAACCAGTTCATTTTCTTATCCGGCTTTGGCTAAAATTCCAGAAGAGACTAAAAGTATTTTAACTAAAACCAAACCTTTATTTAAAGAGTTTTGGAGTAAATCCGTTAAGATAGCAGAGGGACTTAAAGATGCAGCTGAGCAATCAAACCAGCCGGGAACTTCTGCACCGGTAGATGAACATTCATCAAACTCCAAATAACCAAAGTTAATAGAGAAAAGGGAGAGGCAATCAAAGAAACCATCCATACTTCCACCATTCACAAACGCAACGGTTTCAGGAAAAAATTACCTCTCCCCTAATAAAAATACTGAGAAAAAAAGTGTTTCTTAAAAGGCCGGACACTTAAGTCTGCTTCTTTGGCGGGTGGGCCGATCAAACTCAAAATATTTTATTATTGATAATTCGGGACCACCAAACCCAGAGCTAGCCCTGGCCAAATTCGAAATATTAATATCGAAAGAAAAGGTATAAACCGTATTGCGATAATCGTATCTTACTGATCCCACCACCGCATCACTTTGGAACCTGCCGTCATTATAAGTCCATCGTAACCAAGCTCCAGCGTATAAAGAATAAAGTGGACGTAGGTAAGTGCGCGCTTCCTTAGTAATCTTTAAAAAAGTACCACCATTTATTTCACGGTGTGGTCCTTGATTCATTAAGATAACACTAGGCTTGAGAGTTGTGAACCACCCCAGGTTATAGCTGCCCCCGAAATGGAATACATAACGAGGCTGAAGAAATTGCCCTTCCTGATAATTTTTATCACCGGTAAATGAATAAAAAGCCCGGTTAATATGAAACATGGATACACCTAGATGAAATGATTCACCCCGGCCAAAAGGCACAAACCAAGCAGCGCCACCGGACAAATCATAATTAATGATATTGTTGTCAAAATTTTCATTAAAAATACCAGGGTCTTGCTCAAATAACTTTAAATCTGCTAAATCAATCTTATTTTGAATAATACCATGACGCATGCCTAGTGAAATTATATGATCACCCTCACGGTTCAATGCTTTTAGGTACGATAGTGAAATCGCTCCATCAAATGACTGGTATTTTAAATCACCGGCTTGATCTGCCATTAATTGTATGCCTACTCCGAACTCATCGCCCCGCCCTAATCCATGGTAAGCTTTGCCGTCTGCAGAGGCAACAAAAGTTTGATAACCTTTGGTGAAACTCTGCCATTGACTTCTGTAATTAGCAATCAAACGAATATCTTCATTGATCAGGGCAGTCATAGCGGGATTTAAGAAGGTTGGCGATGCGTGAATATGGGACAAATGAATATCTTGACCCCGCCCCCTTTCATGCACCAGCAGCACCATTAAAATTGTTAAGTAAAATACACTTTTCATCTCCAATATATTAAGCAGTTAAAAATTCTATCATGATCCATTGCTGAATCTATAATAGACTGGTGGTAAAAGGATTTAAATTAAATGCATGCACACAGTACTAGCCTCAGCCAGGACTGCTCATGAGATAAATTAAATCATGGTGGGGGGATGAACTTATGGGGGGTAAAAAACTTACTACACAATGTGAAATCATCAGATTGTGCTCAACAAAATTATTATAGGAGACTGTGGAAGGGATTGGAAATTCCCAGGTCATGGCCTGGCGGGGCGCCATTCCATTAGCCATGGAACATGAATCCATGGTAAAGTAATTTTTCCAAAAACTGGAAAAACCTTGTGTTTGAAACTTGTTAGTTTTCAACAGTATCCTTTTAAGCTAATATTTGTTGCCAGTTTTTACTCTGGTCATAACCTATAGCTCCTAAAACGTACCAAAAAGTGTTAAAATTTTGTGATCCATTTTAGGTACCGGTTATTTTATGTCTCAGAAATTTATGGTTTTGTGGTATAAGTATATTTTAATTTATTCATATTTAATATTTTTTACCTAATGACTGTAATATTTCCTTTTAGAAACCGCAGATTTCCTTCCGAGCACCTGACTTGAACCAGGTATACAAAAACGCCTTGGTTGACCGGTTGATTTTTATAAATGCCGTCCCATTTTAAATCATGATTAAATGATTCAAATATTAGTTCACCCCAACGATTGTAAACTTGTACTTTCTCAATTTCCGCTTTCCCGGTATTTCTTATTTCAAAATAGTCGTTAAATCCGTCGTTATTAGGAGTGAGTGCGTTGGCAATTTCTATTTTTCCAACTTCGCAATCGTCAATGACAATGACTCTAACCTGTATTTCTTCACTACAACCAATTGCCGAAACTGCTACCAATTTATAGGTTGTAGTTTGTTTCGGTTTTACGTTTAATATTTGACATTGTTTGCAGATCAAATTACCCTCTTCATCATACCAGTCGAAAACAGCAGGGTTTGCAGTTTTAGGTCTTAGGGTAACAGCTTCGCCTAAATTTATGGTTACATCTGGCATGGGTTCTAAACCTATCGGAGGAATAATAGTGACGGTAACCGCAGATCTTAAAATTTGACCTTTGCAACCTTGTGCAGTCACGTAATATGTGGTGGTTTTGTCTGGAGATGCCGTTGGTGTATTACAACGTGTACAGGACAAAGTTGGATCTGGCTCCCAGGTCAATACCAATGGTTCAGTATTCTTTAATTCTAAAATTACTGATTCTCCTGGGCATATTTCGTAGTTATTGCTAATGAGTTTTAGCTCCTCTAAGACGGTAATTTTATGAGTGATTATACTATCACAACCTATGGAAGAGATTAACATCTCTATGATTGTTTCTGATGTATTGTAACGTTCAGTACCTATTTGGACGAATTCTCCTGCACATGCGATATGGAATATTGTCGTGTCTTTAATGGGTAGAGCATGAACTATTAATTCAATAATTGAATCACAACCAAACCTATTAGTCAATCTAGTCGAGTATTGGCCCGCTTTAGTAATTAGTTGTCCAGCAAAGTTAATTGTGTCTCCTTTGCATAGGTTTTCTTCCTCAATAATACGATGTGTTGGATTCTCAATTATGGTCAGAATTTCGATACTATCGCAACCGTTGATACCTTTCCAGGGCAGATAATATACTCCCGGTTTGTTATAACTATTGTTTTTATAATCTAAGGAGTCTCCTTTACAGATATAAACCTCGGTATAAGATGTGTCATTGGCAATTATATTTAAAGTAAGTTCAATAATTGAGTCACAGCCAAAGATGGAAGTTAAAGTATCATAATATACACCAGACTTGAATAGATTATAATTATTGAATTCGAATATTTCCCCGTCACAAATTGCTGTTTTTATTTTATTTGTATCCTGTTCTATGTAAATAATATCTGAGATAATTATAGAGTCACATCCACTAATACTCTTTAAAGTATCAACATATGTACCTGGCTCAGAAATTATTTTTCCATTATAAGTAAGAGATTCTCCATGACAAAGGTATATTTTAGAATTTGTATGTATATTTTCAATAACATCTAAGATTATCGTAATTGTAGAATCACATCCTTGTGTTGAAATATACTTATCAGTAAACGCACCGGAATTTGTTAGAATATTTCCATTGAATATGTATTCCTGGCCTTTACAAATTTGTACGAATAAAGTATCTGTAATTTTAGGAAGTACTTTTAAATCCAGATGGATTACTGAATCACAGCCGTAGTAGTTCTTTAATGTTTTTGTAAATACGCCTGAGTTGTTTAAATCCTCACCAGCAAAAGGGTAATTTTCACCACTGCAAATAGTGGCATTAAGGAATGTTTCGCTCGTTTTAAGAATTGATAAAGTGATTATTACGATAGAGTCGCAACCAAAGGTGCTGACCAATGTGGTATCGTAAGTACCGGCGACGGATAAGCTGCGGCCGAAGAAGTCGAAAGTACTGCCGGAGCAGATGGCTGCGGTGGAAGAGGAAGTCAGGACATCATTTACGGTGAGCACCAAGGTGACGATGGAGTCGCAACCGGAGGTGCTGACCAGGGTAGTATCGTAAGTACCGGGGACGGATAAGCTGCGGCCGAAGAAGTCGAAAGTACTGCCCGAGCAGATGGCTGCTGCGGAAGAGGAAGTCAGTACATCATTCACAGTGAGCACCAAGGTGACGATAGAGTCACAACCGGAGGTGCTGACCAGGGTAGTATCGTACGTACCGGCGACGGATAAGCTGCGGCCGAAGAAGTCGAAAGTACTGCCGGAGCAGATGGCTGCGGTGGAAGAGGAAGTCAGGACA
>JAYRWN010000370.1:0-4776 GCA_041917975.1 Saprospiraceae bacterium
CTCAAAAACATAACCAAAAAAAACATAGAATTAAAGAAACAGTACTTAACCTACCTTTGTGATGAAAAAGTTTTTTATTTGGATGACCGGGTTTCTTTTTTTGATGATGGCCTTGTTTGTTATCCTGGTTGCCGTCAATACTCGGGAGAGGCATAAAGATTATTTTGTAGAAGTGACCTTGCCTCCACCAAACTCCACAACAAAACCTGTTCAGTTATTTAAAGCTGGTCTGGCCAAGGAAAAAATCAATCCACCTCTTCCGGACACCTGGACCGATGTGGACAGCAATGCCCGCTATGAACCCAGCCAGGGCGATACCTATCAGGATGGCAATGGTAATGGACGGTTTGATCCCATATGGATGGCCGGGTTTGGCAACAAACGCGCGGCCAACGGTATTCATGACGATTTGTGGGCCAGGGCTATAGTCTTGGATGATGGTGTGTCGGCAATCGGTCTGGTTGTCCTGGATGCCATCGGTTTTTTTTATGATGATGTGATTGCCGTGCGTAAACTAGTGGCCCAAAGGCATCCGGAAATACAGCATGTGATTATCGCCTCCACCCACTCCCATCAGACACCGGATTTACAGGGCTTATGGGGTAAAACCCCTCTGCAATCGGGTGTAAATCCATCCTATCGCCGGATGGTGCACCAAATAACCGCCCAAGTCGTCAGTACAGCCTGGCAAAACCGGATAGAGGCCTCCCTGGCTTTTGCTGTAATTGATAGCCTGGAAAAAGATGTTATAGCTGATTTCAGAAAACCCATCGTATATGATGAAGGCATACGCTTGTTGCGCATCCATAAGGCTAACACGCAGGAGTTAATGAGTGTTATAGTCAATCTTGGCAATCACCCGGAAACAGCCGGTGATAAAAACCTCCTTTTAAGCTCCGACATTTTCCATTACCTGCGGGAGGGCATCGAATCAGGGATTGTCTACGATGGTCAAGTTAAACGACCAGGGGTGGGTGGTATGGCTGTAGTTTTTAATGGAGCAGTTGGAGGGTTAATGAGCGGCATGTCTAACAGCACGCACGACCGGTTTATCGATAAAATTTTTGCGGCTGAAGATCATAGTTTTGATAAAGTGCGGGCACAAGGTTACCGGTATGCGGATCAGATATTGCAGAAACTGGACCAGAACGAATGGACCACCATAGAACGGCCGCTGATGCGCCTGAAAGCCAAAACTTTTACCTTCAAACTGGATAACCGGTTATTTAAATTAGCGAGCGGTCTGGGCGTGGTGGACCGCGGTATAAAAAACTTAAATGCCATCAGGAGTGAGATAAATTTGTTGACCATCGGCCCATTATGGTTGTTGACCATTCCCGGTGAAATCAATCCGGAACTAATACATGAGGGGATCGAAGCACCCGCCGGTCGCGACTTCCTCATAGAACCGGTGGAAATACCTCCGATCCGGCAGATGATGGACGGTGAAATAAACTGGGTGGTAGGACTGGCCAACGATGAGGTGGGGTACATCATGCCTAAATCGCATTGGGACCAAAAACCGCCTTTCACTTATGATGAAACTGATGCGCCCTATGGTGAGGTTAATTCCTTAGGTCCGGAAACAGGGCCCAAAATGCACCGTCAGGCTAAACGGATTATTGAGGAGATGCGCCTGATGCATGCTGGAAGGGACCAGAATTGACTAGGAAAAAGTTTAATACTCAGAATTAAATTGACTAAATTAAATGGTCATAAATCTTATTCCGTTAACAGCTCCACCATATCTCCCACAAACTGTAATATTCCAGATTCAAGTTTACGCATGAGAATCTCCGTTTCTTCCAAATTGGGCTTGGTTACCAGGACATGGTCAACAATGGAAAACCCTGTATTTATCTTCTCCGGCAGATGATATTTATCCTCGCCACTTTCGTTGAAAAAACTCCCATATTTTTTTTAAATTCCTCTGTTTTGTCCGGCCAACCAAATTTCAATTTGATTCTTCTGTTCATTAAATACAATGACAATTTTTAATTATTTTTAACTTTTGTTTCTGAAGCGAAAAAGGTGTAAAAGTGAAAAAACAAATTTCCTTTTCACCTTGATAATGTTGTCCAATTTTGAACCTGCTGAGGTAATTGTTTTTTAAATAAACCCGCAGGTCCTGCATAAATTTTACAATTGTTTTGTATTTATGGAAGGTCTTCATTTGCATTAAATTTTAAAAGTTTAGACGTTTCATTTTTTCCGCTGATTCCGCAGTTTTGGGCAGAATTATTTTAGGTCCAGAAAGCTTTTTAACGCTTGTAAGTAAATTCCTGATCATATTTAGTTGAAACAAGTTTGACTAACCAGTTTTTGGGGAACATGGTCTAACGTTAAATTTATTCACGCACACAACAACATTCACCCACACTTATTAGGTTCGCTCGTTCGGCTTAAGCAGATACAAATTCATAAACATAAATCAGTAAGTTTACAAACAAATGCTCGCTGGAAGAAATCGGGTTGGTAAGGATTTTGAGTTGTTCCCGGTCCGGTGGTTATGCATTATTTTTTTAAGCTGTAGACCATCCGTATATCCGGGAAAGCTGCAACATGCCTATGGACCTTCACTACCACGCCTGTGCTCAAATGTTTGTTAAGTGCATACAATATGCCCCACCGGTGATACCAACCAGGATAGTAGGGTGTTTGGTCATACAAGTACAGGCCCACTTGTTGGGTGAACCTGAATTTACCCCACAAAAATTCATGCCCCAGCAAAACACCGCTCCTCAACATATTCTGGTCATTTAAACCATCCTGGTGCATTTTAATGGCCGCACTGATATCGTTATACACTTCTGCACCTACGGTAAGGGCATGAGTTTTACCGGTTTGAAAGGCATGCGTAATACCCAACCCATAAACGCCGTATTTTTTATCCGTTTCGGTGATAATGCTGCGGAGTGATCCAAATACATACACATCGAATCGGTTTTCTTTTTTCCAGGCTTCCAATTTATACCGGTTTAAGATAGGCTGAATATTCACTTTAGACCCGACAAAATAATAAACGGATAATTCGGCAGTGACCCAGTTTACTCCTTTATTGGGTAATTTGATCCCTCCATTGGAGACGTGACGGTAACTGACCCCTAAACTAATTTCGATTGACTTTGAAATTTGCACATAGGGTTGTACACTCATCCCCAAATAGCCAATCAGGTGGGTGCTGTATGAATTGTTGGCAGGATTACTTGCAGGACGATGGGGATTGGTCAGGTAACTGGCGCCGGTTGCGGCTCTAAAGGATAAACCTGTGCGAGCACTAAAACGTATTTCGGGTTCAATAAAATAAATCAGGTTATACCCGTTGCCAAGGACATTATTATCAAAATTGTAGGCAATAAAACTGACGCCCTGGGTAGGTAAACCAAAAAATTTCCGGTAGGCCAGACTGTCGGTGCGTTGCCAGGCATAGTCTATCTGTATGCCCCGTGGTCTTGCGCCCCTGGTATTCTCTACATTGTCAGAATGAACTAATATAGTTCCTACGCTGGGGGCTAAGCTCCATCGTTGCTGGGTTTGCGCCATCATACGCACACTCAACAAGGCGATTTGAATGACAAAAACTAATTTTCTGCCCATCAAAACATTGTTTCAAAGGTATTTGCCAAATTACTTTCTAAATAAATAAGGTCAAAAAATGCGGATTTAGTTCTTTCGTTTAACCAAAGATGATCATCACCTTAGAACAATCAGCGCAGGCCACAGCTTTGGGATTAAATCAGTGCGTTACAGCCGGGTTTAGGGTAAAAATTTTCAAAATAATGAAGTCTTATTACGCGGGTGTATGCCAAAGAGGAATGGAAAAGGTATTTTGGCTTGATTTTTAATTCGTCAAGCTCCAGGTTAATATGCGTAAAAATAAGCTCCTGTTATTGTGGATTATTCTTGGATTATTTTCTAAAGTCAATGCTCAGGATCAAGTTTCGCGACGCATCTCTATCCATACATCCCACCAAAATCTGGCTCAAGCGTTCCAATGGGCGGTAGAAAAGGCTTTATCCCATGTACAGACGGGCAAATCCGGGGTGGTGGACCGCTGGGAAAAAGGTGATGGAACCGGCCCGGTGGCTTACCTCCCTTGTTATTGGGGCGGTTATAATTTTCGCTCGGCTTTTTATTCCCGTGATATATGTCATCAAGTGGTGGGTGGTCATTTACTGAATCTGGATATCGAAAATTACACCATGCTGGGTGAATTTGCCAAAACAGCGACTGCGGAACGCAAGTGGTATCCATTGTGGGCTTTAAACTTTGATGGCAGTCCGTTCAAGTTGGATTACCGGAGTGACACAGATTTTGTTCGTGAAGTTCCGGCCGCTTTTGAGCTGGTGGAAAAAGCTTATCAGCTTTACAGGTGGACCGGAGATAAACAGTATCTGCAGGATGAAACACTGTGGAATTATTATACCCATATTGTCAATGAATTTATTGAGTGGCATGACCAGCGGCAACCCAATGGGGTAGCTGAAGGTGACGGGTCAGGTGATATTTTCAGAGGTGTGGCTACCTACAATGAAGGACGGGGAATACCTTTAGTGGAGGCCGGAGATGGCATCGCCTGCCAATTCCGGGCTTTGGAAGCCTTTGCTTGGATGGCAAAAGCCCGGGGTGAAGTAGTCCGGTTTCGTGAATACGCCCAAAGGGCAGAGAATCTGAAAAATTATTTCAATACACAATGGTCGGTCAAGCCCGGAACAAAACGGCTGGTGCGTGGCTATAACCGGCACGGTGAAGCGCTTACCAACTGGGGTAAAGAAA
>JAYRWN010000371.1:0-2645 GCA_041917975.1 Saprospiraceae bacterium
GGCAAGAGTTAAAGAAAAGTTGCAAAGGGAAATCGTTTTTCTTTGATTAAGAGGTAGACCACAATTGACCTCGGCCAGACGGTACACCTGCTCACCTCCATTAAATACCTTCTACCATCCCGCCTGGTGCCCAGGAAAACCAGGAAAAACAATTATATTTATGATTAGCAATAACTGAAAATATATGGATCTGACCGTGCGTGTTTCTACCACCTATCAGTGTACTTTGGAGCAGGCTTTTAAGACCCCTTTGTTAGGTGATGTGACCAAAGTGCACACCGGTTACCTTCTGATGCCCCGAGTAACACATTCTACAGATGATAAAAACTGGGGACGCGTGGGCTCCACCAAAAAGATTTATGTGGCCAAATCCCTGACTCAAAAAGGAGGTTTTGCCTCGGTGGATAAAATCCTCGAACGGGTCGAAAATAAATACTGGAAATTCGAAATCAGTGCGTTTCAATCCTGGATGCTGGGGTTTTCAAAATTTACCGCCGAATGGCATACTACCGAAGTGGAAAAAAATAAGATATTGATAAATTACATTTACAAACTGCAGGCTGACACAGCTCTATTATATCCTTTAAACTGGTTGTTTGCGAAATTATTCTGGAAAAGGTATATGCGCCACGTCTTAGAAAATGTCCGCAAGATGATAACGGCACATGAGCCTTACCTATATGCCTGAAAACATAATTTGCGTCTGCCGAAACATAACATGTTGAAACGGTGAAAAAAGAATTACTTCAGGCTGGGGGCGGTTTTTCTAGCTGTATTGACCTTTTTATGCAGGCCCTTGCTGACGGTAAACGGCTAAAGTCGGAAACGGTACAAGAGGTGCAATCTGCCAAACCGGCCATGAATTCACCCAACTACGGATTAGGTATGCAGATTTTTGATAAAACCAGTTTTGGCCATAACGGTGGCGGTCCAGGTTCGGAAGCATGGGTCAAGGCAGACCGGATGAATGGCCTCACTATTATCGTGCTGGGCAATCAGAACACAGGCAGCGGTATAGTGGTGCGTACAGCCCAGGAGTTATTTGCGCACTGATACTTGAAGATTTTAAAGGGAGAAGCTTATGGATTTTTTTAAAATAACCTGCTATAAAGTAGTGGGTTACCCGCTTTTTGTTTAGGTTAAAGGAATAAAATAGGCGTGTGAAACAAGTGACAACAATTTTTGCCCGGAGAGACAACAATTATTAGCAAAACGAAGATTCAAAATACAATTACGAAAACGAATTAAATAAGTTAAAACTCAAAAAAATGAAATATAAACCATTAATATTTACGGCCATAGTGACCATTTTCGTGGCATTCATAAGTAACGCCATAACCAAGAGTTTTCCACGAGCAGGAAGCTTCAATATCGAAAAGGATCTGTTATTAGTACAATATGATTGTAAAACTGATGTTGATGACCTTCATTCCGTGGCAGCCCTGGCTACTTTATTTTCTGATCCTAAATTTTCAAATATACATTATCATGCAGTTGCTGGTACTTATGGTATTCAGGAAGGACTATATGTTCCACCAAATGCTTTATTTCAGCTGGCGTTCGGAGACAACTGGAGCGATGCACATGAAAATTTCGATAAAGCAGTTGAAAAGGTTAAAAATATAATTAAAGCCACTCTCGCTAACCAGGGCGATATTTGGATAGCAGATGCAGGACAATCCGATTTTACCGCCAGTCTAATAAAAACTATTCAAATTGAATTACCTGCAATAATTATTTCGCAGCGTATTCATGTCATTCAACACAGTGATTGGAATGAAGAAGATACTGCTTCGGCGAACTTGCAATTTGTAAAGAAAAATACGGATTATCAAAAGATACCTGACGGTAACGTAGTTGGAAATGGAACGCCAGGATTTCGTTCTCCTGATTTTACACAATGGAAATATAGAATTACGAATCCTAAATTGATGGATATTTGGCAGCTTGCCATTGATATATCTAACGAATATAATGGGAAAGAGGGGCGTTATAATAATGCAGCAATTGCGGCCGGAGGGCTGGACTTCTCAGATCTGTCCGAAGTTTGTTGGATTTTAGGTTTACGAGACATAAAGGACACCGAACATTTTTTTAAACTATTTGCGAACTAAAAACGGGGACTTTTTTAGTTGATCAACGGTTGTTATTTACAAGGTTATTTATAGTCTGCTGGTGTTTTGAATAGATATAATTTCTAACCGTGCTCCACAGGATGTGAACTAAATACGCCATGCTACCGCTAAAATAAAAAAAGGGAACTGTAAAAACAGCCCCCTGCTATCATTTGTACCGAAGGCAGGTTTACCTGCGCCGTTGCTGGACAGGTGGTTTACTTGCGACAGTTGCTCGGTAGGCAGGCCTACCTGCGCCGAAGCGTGCTCGGTAGGCAGGCCTACCTGTGCCGAAACGTGCTCGGTAGGCAGGCCCGCAAACGACATTACTATCACTGGATTTTGAGATAATATTTTCGAATAAATCGTTTTCCAGCAGATGTTTTGAAATATTTTTCCTTCTCACGGGCAGCCTGTCTGGTTTCAAAGTGTTCACTATGGATAAGAAGGAAAGGGGTATAGGGTTTGGTCGTTGGGTTTAAACCATGGTTATGTTGAAATAATCGCCGGTCAATATTGTCGGTGATGCCA
>JAYRWN010000372.1:0-7598 GCA_041917975.1 Saprospiraceae bacterium
CCCTGATAATCCAAATGACCGTCAGCAAGCAGACGAATTTCTTTGACCACGATCCCTTGATCCTGCAACTTCAGCCAGGGTCCACGATTCGATTCGTGATCCAATTGGGAGATTAATATTTCATCCCCCGGACGTAAATAACGACCAATGGCCTTGCTCAGCGAAAAATTTAGTGTGGTCATGTTTTGTCCAAACGAGATATTGCTCATGTTTTCGGCACCTAAAAAGGTGGCCACATCACTGCGGGTGGTATCCAGCAGGTGGTCAGTATCCCGGGTAGTACTAAATTGTCCGTGGGTGTTAGCATTACAAGTACGATAATACCCGGCCATGGCTTCAATAACCGGTTCGGGCACTTGTGTTCCGGCCGGCCCATCTAAGAATATGAAAGGATGGCCAGCGCGCTCTTGCTGCAAGGACCGAAACTGACTTCTAAATTCTTTATTCATGTACTTTACTTTTGAAAAGTGAAAATAGGATAATGTTGCCACATATTAGCACAATGGGGCAGTGGTTAAATTTCCGTTAAATCATGCTTAAAAATACCTTAAGATGTTACATAGCGTGATTCCTTTATGCACTTTTGTGCCCTAATTAAATGTATATACAATTTTATTTAAACAACCTAATTCTCTTATCTATGAAAAAACAACTTATTTTCCTTCTATTCGCTGCTTTTGCGGGTTTTTCGGTTCAAGCACAAGACATCTGGACGATTGATAAAGCACATTCCAACATCCGCTTCACGGTAACCCACTATGTGGTATCCGAAGTTGATGGTGATTTTAAAGAATTTGACGGTTCGATTACCGAAGCCGGCAATGATTTTGTAGGAGCCCAAGTAACTTTTGTTGCTAAAGCCGCCTCCATCAACACCAGTAATGAAGGGCGCGATAAACACTTAAAAGGTGATGACTTCTTTAGCGTGGAAACCTACCCCGATATAAAATTCGGTGGTAATATCATTAAAGAAAATGGTAAATATTATTTAGTCGGCGATTTCACGATCAGAGATGTGACTAAACCGATCAAATTTGACGTAAAATATAATGGTAAGTTAGCCACCAGTCGTGGAGCTAAAGCCGGTTTTAAAGTATCCGGTTCCATTAACCGTTTTGATTATGGATTAAAATGGAGCCGTTTATTGGAAGCAGGGGGATTATCCGTAGGTGAAGAAGTCCAAATCAATTGTAATATTGAATTGAACGAAAAAATGCCGGAAGCAGCCAAGTAAAAAATCACCTTTAACAAATAAGGCCGGACAGTACACTGCTCCGGCCTTATTATTTTTTGGCATGCAAGATTTTTTCAATTCATCACTTCGATCAATTCGACTTCAAAAACCAAAGGGCTATTAGGAGGTATATTCCCTACCCGTCCAGGTCCATATCCTAACGATGAGGGGGTAAGGATCAGAATTTTTCCACCAGTTTTTACGAGGGGGATGCCTATCTGCCATGCCAGGATTAACTGGTTTAATTTAAATGTCTGTGCAACGCCCCCGCCATTATCAAAGACCTCTCCATTTAATAAGGACCCTTTATACTTCACAGTAATGTTGGCAGCTGCATTGGTTATTTCCGTACCGGTTCCCGGTTCGAAGATTTTGTAATAAAATCCAGTAGGGTGTTTCTCTACAGCCAGATTGTTCTTTTTGATGTAATTCTGGAGGGCCTCATCATCTTTCTCCAGTTGCGATTCTATTTCACATCCGCTTAACCAAGCCCCAAGAAATAGTAAATAAAACCAATTTTTCATGCATCACATTTTTTTGTAAACGCGTAAAGTTAACACATTGCTGGTTTAACCGCTGCAGACGCATTTTTTTAACCAAAAATTTCTCCATTACCTGATTTTTATGACCACTCGTATGAAATGTATTTTCTTTGTTAAATTATAACGTGTTTCCATGACATCTAAATTATTATTCTCGCTGTTCGTTTTGGCCAATTGGTGTTTTGCCCAAAATAGTCCACTTTGGTTACGTTATGCTGCCTTATCACCGGATGGCTCTCAGGTCGCTTTTACTTACCAGGGCGACCTTTATCTGGTACCCTCCACCGGTGGTCAGGCTGCTCCGATTACTTTCCATCAAGCGCATGATTTTATGCCGGTCTGGAGCCACGATGGTCGCTACCTGGCTTTTGCCTCTGACCGGCATGGCAATTTCGATATTTTTAACCTGCGGTTGGAGGACGGTAACATCACCAGATTAACGTTCCATTCTGCACAGGAATATCCTTATGCCTATACATCGCAGGATCAGGCGGTCATTTTTGGTGGTGCCCGTATGGATGTAGCGGAGCACCGTCAATACCCCACAGGATCGCAACCGGAACTCTACCAGGTCCCGGTGCATGGCGGGCGAGTGAAACAGGTACTAACGGTTCCGGCTGAAGACGTTCAGACCAGTAGTGACGGGCGTTACCTGGTCTATCATGACAAAAAGGGAGGAGAAAATGCCTGGCGTAAACACCACACCTCATCTATTGCACGTGACCTGTGGATATATGACTCTCAACTAGGTCACCACCGGCAGTTAACCTCCTATAAAGGAGAAGATCGTAATCCTGTATTTACCGATAATGATAAGTCATTGTATTATTTGAGTGAAGAAAGCGGCTCGATGAATGTGTATAAATTATCCATCAGCCAGCCACAACAAAAACAAAAAATCACCGATTTTAAATTACATCCGGTACGCAGTCTTTCCGCTGACCGGAAAGGGAATCTTTGTTTTAGTTATGATGGCGAATTGTATCTAAAACCGGTGAATGGTGAACCGAGTAAAATAGCCATCTCTATTCGTACGGAATTAAAAAATAATCCTACGCAAATCATCCCAGTAAGTGGTCAGGTACGCGAGATGGCTGTTGCACCAAATGGTAAGGAGGTTGCTTACATCGTTCGCGGGGAAGTTTTTGTATCAGCTTTGGAAGGAGGCCTCACCAAACGCATTACTAATACACCCGGACAAGAACGCTTTTTAAGTTTCTCACCGGATGGCAGGTATTTACTTTATGCCGCTGAACGTAATAAGCGTTGGGCTGTTTACCGCACCTCTATAAAACAAAGCTCAGAACCGTATTTCTACGGCTCTACCCTTCTTGATGAAGAACCTCTGCTAGCCCACTCTAATCACGAGTATTATCAACCGGTTTATTCACCTGATGGAAAAGAAATAGCGTTTATCGAGGACCGTGTGAATCTGAAAATTATTAACCTGGCTACAAAACAAACTCGCACCCTGCTTGACGGCAACGATTTATTTTACATGGCAGATGGTGATCAATATTTTACCTGGAGTCCCGATAACCAATGGTTGTCTGTCGAATATTCACCGATGCTATCCAACAGTGAGATCATCTTACTGAAAGCGGATGGCAGTGGCGAAAAAATTAATTTAACCCAAAGCGGTTACCAGGACAATCGCCCAAAATGGGTGAACGGAGGCAAACAATTGTTGTGGTTCAGCGATCGCGACGGCTTGCGAAGTTACGCTAACTCCGGCCAAAGACAAAGTGATGTTTATACCCTCTTTTTTGATCAGGAAGCCTGGGATCGTTTTAACCTAAATAAAGAAGATTATACCTTATTAAAAGACATCGAAGAACAAACTAAAAAAGACAGCACACAAGCCAAAAAACCAGCTAAAACGGATTCATTATTGGTTCTGGAATGGGCTAAAGCACGGGATCGTAAAACAAAACTAACAATCCATTCTTCCGCCTTGGCCGACGCCTTATTATCTAAAGATGGAGAAAAACTCTTTTACCTGGCCCGTTTTGAACGAGGATATAATTTATGGAGTACGCAAATCAGGACCAGGGAAACTAAAATGGAATTAGCACTTAATGCCGGATTCGGCAGTATGGTATGGGACAAAGAGCAGAAAGAAATATTCTTATTGGCCGATGGCCGTATATCTAAAATTAACCCTGAAAATGGTAAACAACAGGCGGTAACTATTCGTGGGGAATTGGAGTTAAATACTCTGGCCGAACGCACAGAGATGTTTGAACATGTTTGGCGGCGAGCCCATCAGATGTTTTACACCTCCACCATGCATGGGGCCGATTGGGAGAAACTGAAAATCGCTTATGCAAAACATTTGCCGTCCATCAGCAACGGTCATGAATTTGCAGAATTACTATCCGAATTATTAGGAGAATTAAATGTCTCTCATGCCGGAGCACGCTTTAACCCCACCCGGTCTGATGATGCGGACCAGACCGCCAGTTTGGGCATCTTCTTTGATTATAACCATTCCGGAGATGGTATCCGCATCACTGAAATCATCCCCAATGGGCCGTTGGATAAAAATGCCTGGAATCTGCGACCGGGGATGGTCATCGAACAAATCGACGGGCAAGTGATCATACCAGGACAAGATCAGGCTTATTTCCTTAATCGAAAAACTGGCCAGTTTACCCTGCTGACCATTTTGGACCCCCTCAGCCAAACCCGTCAAAACATTACCGTTAAACCCATTACTCTCGGTGAAGAAAACCAACTCCTCTATCGCCGCTGGGTGCGACAAAATCAGGAAGAAGTAACGCGTCTAAGTAACGGCACACTAGGTTATGTCCATATCCCCGGCATGGGTGATGGGCCCTACCGGACCGCTTATGAAGACATGATGGGCAAATATTTCCCGTGTAAAGCTATGATAGTAGATACCCGTTTTAATAGTGGCGGAGACCTCGTCTCAGACCTGGCCATGTTTTTCACCGGGACACCGTATCTGTTTTACCACACCGATAAGCGGCAAGTAGGCATTGAACCGCCCTTTCGCTGGACTAAGCCAACCTTGGCCTTAGTCAACGAAGCTAATTACAGTGATGGCCATTGTTTTGCCTGCGGTTATCAAGACCTCAAGATCGGGAAAATGGTCGGTATGCCGGTGCCAGGTACTTGTAGTTTTGCCGGATGGGAAATGCTGCAAGATGGCTCTACCATATGGGGCGCTGTGCCGGTGAGTACTAAAAATGCCCGCGGACAATGGCTCGAAAATCTGGAAACCGTACCGGATATCGTCCTCAAGAATGATCCTGCTATTATCAGTAAAGGCAAAGATCAACAACTGGAGAAAGCGGTAGAGACCTTACTGCAGGATGTTAAAAGATAATGCATTGATTTAAAGCCTGGATTTATTTTACCTATTAACATTTATCAAAAGCATGAAACTCCGACTTACTCTGGCGCTTTTCTTAGTCATGACGTTTTCCTCTCCATCCTGTTCTTCTAAAACCAGTAAAGTGCTGGACGTGAAACATGACAAAAAACCGTCTTTTAAAGTGGTGGGCTACCTCCACGAAGGGAATTTTTCGCAGATCGATCAAATTGAATTATTCCGTCTGACACATCTGGATATTGCTTTTGCTAATCCGGATGAGCTCGGTCATCTCGTCTTTGAAGAAGAAAAGGGGTTGCCAGTAGTCGTGCAAAAAGCTCATCAGGCAAAAGTCAAGGTATTTATTTCATTGGCCGGAGGCGGCATTGATGAAAAACTGGCCTCATATTGGCTGCGGGTTTTACAACCCGCCTATCGTCCCACCTTCATCCGCGAAATCGTCTCCTTTTGTAAAAAAAATCAGCTGGATGGGGTGGATGTGGATATCGAATGGAATCTCATCCCCACCATTACCGATTTATACACGCCTTTTGTTTTGGAATTAAAAACTGCTTTGCAAACTGAAAACATGGGCATTTCTTCCGCTTTGAACGTCAAAGGGTTACATCCGTCCATCACCCAGGAATCCCTGGAAGCCTATGATTTTATAAATGTGATGGTTTACGATAAGACCGGTATCTGGCGCCCGGATATACCTGGGCCCCATGCCCCTTATGACTATGCGGAAGAGGCGTTAAAATATTGGACCATTGAAAGAAAAATCCCGGCTCATAAACTTACCCTGGGCGTGCCGTTTTATGGCCATGATTTTGAGGCGGTGCGCTACATCAGTTACCGCTCGATCTTAGCAAAAAACGTAACTCTGGCTTATCAGGACAGTGTGAACCGGACCTATTACAATGGTATTCCATCCATGGTGGCGAAGACTGAATTAGCGAAAAAGTCCTTCGGAGGCGTGATGATCTGGGAATTAGCCCAGGATGCTTATGATGATCTTTCACTATTAAGAGCCATAGACCAGACCATTAAAGCAGGCCACCAACCGGTGACTACCTATTATGCTGATACGGATGGCGATGGTTATGGCGACCCACAAAAACCAACACAAGCTGTTAAAGCGCCACGTCACTATGTGCAGAACCGCCTTGATTGTGAGGATACTAATCCTCAAATTTATCCAGGCTCAAAATTTAAGGATTGTCACTAATTCTTAGTTATTCTTATTCTCAGCCAGGACATTAAACAGCTTGGAGGTGCTTAGATTTTGAGCTTTGCCTAAAGTCATCCCGGCCCGGACGGTTTCCATCGCCTCGTTGCTTTTTTTCAGCCGCAATTGGACCTGGGCTTTGGCCGCATATAAATCTGGGTGATTGTACAAAATAATACCGCGCTCTGTCCAGGCCAATATACGTTCCAACATCTCCGGTGTTGCCGGCAAACTTAATAGGTCTTCCGTCATCGTCGCCAATTCATAGGCCATCACTTTTTGCTCCTGTGCCGGGTAGGTGTTGGCCGGGGCATAGCTTTGGCGAAACGCCTGGTCGGCAATGGTAAAATACTGTTGGGCATCTTTTAATCCGCGGGCGAAGGCCAAATCCACCAGTGTGCCTTGGCGCTCTATTTCCAGTGCACTTTTACCCTGGAGCTGAAGGAGAGCAGCTTGTTTCTTTTTTACATTGGTCAAACCGGCCTGGTTGCCATTTTGGATCAGGCTGGTCAGGGAATTTTGCAGGGCTTGATTTAAATTTTGGATCATCATTTTTCCTTCCAGGGTGGACCAGTCTTTAATCTTTAGGGTTATACCCTTGGCAATGAGATCATCGTACAACGGGTCCAGGATAAAATCCGCCTTCAGAGACCATAAGGCTAAATGTTTGAGTTGTGCCGGAATCTGGCCTTTGGATACAGTAAAGTATTCCGCGAGTAAAGCTTGGTCCCGGAGCTGATATTGTTCGCGTTTAATACTAAAATCAGCCAATAACTCGGCATCACGTTGCCCGCGTTGATAACGGTCAAATAAATTATTTAAGATAGAATCCTGCTGTAAATATTTGCTGAGCTGGTTTTGCTGGCGCCGCTTTTCATCCAGTTCGCGCCGGTACGCCATATCTTGCATATAACGCTGCGCGATAAGGGGTTGATGACTTGGGTCCAACAATGTTTTTGTTTCATCCAGAAACGGCTCCGGTGGCCGAAAGCCAATCAATTTTTTTAATTCCTGCCCATCTTCAGGTTTGATGAACAATACCGTGGGATATGACCCCACGCGATACTGGGCGGCAAATCCGCGGCCTTCGCCTTTCTCGGCATCCAGTTTATAATTGATAAAATGTTCATTAAAATAAGCGCCTACGGCACTGTCCGTAAACGTCTCTGCGGAAAGCCGCTTACAGGGACCGCACCAAGTGGTATACACATCCACAAAAACAGGTTTCTTCTGGTCTTGGGCCTTTTGCATCACCTC
>JAYRWN010000373.1:0-3153 GCA_041917975.1 Saprospiraceae bacterium
GCTGAAGTAGTGGCTTTGCTGAAACTAAAACCCGTGATGGTGGACGTTGACCCCGATCACTTTAATATTACCGCTGACATTATTGAGCCATTCATTAATCCCCGCACTAAAGTCATTATCCCGGTACATTTGTTTGGTCAAAATGCTCCTATGTCAGAATTATTAAGCCTGGCCAAGCAACACGAACTTTATGTTATTGAAGATGCCGCCCAATCCATTGGTGCTGAATATTGTGATGACTTTTATTCCGGAAAATCAGGAACTCTGGGCCATACCGGTTGTACCTCGTTTTTTCCTTCCAAAAATCTCGGCTGTTATGGTGATGGCGGAGCTGTTTTTTGCTCCGATCCGGCTTTGACTCAAAAAATGAAAATGATCGCCAACCATGGCCAGTCGCGTCGCTATTATCATGAAATCGTAGGGATTAATTCCAGGTTGGATGCTTTACAGGCAGCAATACTTAGTGTTAAACTGAAATACCTTAATGAATTTAGTCGCGCACGACAAGAAGCAGCCGCTGTATACGACCAGGCTTTCGAATCTATTTCTGCTTTGCAAATACCCCATCGCGTGAAGTACTCTTCCCACGTGTTCCACCAGTACACCTTAAGAGTTAAAGACGGCCGTCGTGATGCCTTACAGAGCTATTTGGAAAAAAAAGATATCCCTCATGCCATTTATTATCCGGTACCTTTATATAAACAAAACGCCTTTAAGCCCTATTGTGCCGGAATAGAATCATTGCCTAATACCGATAGACTATGCCAGGAAGTGATCTCCTTGCCTATGCATACGGAATTTTCGGCACCTGATCAGCAACTGATAATTGAGGCCGTGCAGGCATTTTTTAAATAGTCATGTCTGATCCCGTTTACATACATCCTTCCAGTATTATTGACCCCGGCGCACTGATTGGCGAGGGAACCAAAATCTGGCATTTCTGTCACATCAGCGCAGACGTAATTATTGGTAAATGCTGCTCTTTGGGTCAAAATGTTTACCTGGCTGATAAAGTAAGGTTGGGTGATCATGTAAAAGTACAGAATAATGTTTCTATCTATTCGGGGGTCATCTGCGAAGATGAAGTGTTTTTGGGTCCTTCGATGGTCTTCACCAATGTGACTAACCCCCGCGCAGCTGTCAACCGTAAAGATCAATATGTGTCCACTTTAGTTAAACGGGGAGCTACCATAGGCGCAAACGCCACCATTGTCTGCGGCCATATTTTAGGAGAATTTTGTTTTATTGGTGCCGGGACTGTTATCACTAAAGATGTTCCTCCCTATGCCCTAATGGCGGGCAATCCGGGACGCCAAATTGGCTGGATGAGCGAAAAAGGATTCCGGTTGAATTTTAATGAAAACCAAATGGCCATTTGTGAAGGTTCTGGTGATAGCTATGAGCTTGTAAACCATCAAGTTAGGAAATTATAAAATTTGGTGCCCAACGTGAGTGGAAAAAATTTTGTGCTTATTGGTTCAGCCGGCTATATAGCGCCCAAACATCTGAAAGCCATCAAAGATACCGGT
This sequence comes from Saprospiraceae bacterium, assembly GCA_041917975.1. Classification (GTDB taxonomy): domain Bacteria; phylum Bacteroidota; class Bacteroidia; order Chitinophagales; family Saprospiraceae; genus JAYRWN01. The sequence continues at coordinate 1,530 of JAYRWN010000373.1, forward strand.
AACCAATTAATCGCTTCCCTGGATAAAAATGACTCGGTGGGCATTCTGGACAGTTTTTTCCCCGCATCAGCATTTTTTACCGAGTTTGAGCGTTTCGATCGTTATGTTGAAAAAATTAGACGCTCCGGGACTAAAATCGATTATGTCGTCGTTTGTTCTCCCAATTATTTACACGATGCTCACATCCGTTTTGGCTTGCGCATTGGGGCCGATGTTATTTGTGAAAAACCGGTTGTTCTGAATCCATGGAATATTGATGGCTTGACAGAGATGGAAGAGGATCTAGGCCACCAAGTTTTTACCATTCTCCAACTTCGTTTACATCCTCAGATTATTGCTTTAAAAGAGAGAATCCAAAATCATCAAAAGGATTATCATCTCGACTTAACTTATATCACTTCACGAGGGTTGTGGTATTACACCAGTTGGAAAGGAGATATCCACAAATCGGGTGGTATCGCCACCAATATTGGCATTCACTTTTTTGATATGTTGATCTGGTTGTTTGGGCCGGTACAACAAAATACCATTTACTTACATACTCATGATCGTGCCTGCGGCTCGCTGAAATTTACCCGGGCTCAGGTGCACTGGTTTCTCAGCATCAATGAAAACACCTTGCCGCCGCAAGCCAAAGAGCAAGGTAAACGAACCTACCGCTCCCTCAACCTAAATGGTGAAGAAATTGAGTTTAGTGAAGGTTTCACGGATCTCCATACGCTCAGTTATCAAAAAATTCTTCAGGGGACCGGATTTCAACTGAATGAAACGCGTGCCGCCATACAACTGGTCCATGATATCCGTCATTTACCCTTACATTCATTTGATGAGCATACCCACTCCTTGGCTTATTTACCGCTAGAGCGACATCCGTTTAATACCTAAAAAATACCCCTCACCCAGGATGAATATGGCACATTTGTTGACTGATTGGCGATGTATCGCCTTTGGTACTCTATATCCTAACGGCTTTTATCATGTACAGTGAGTTACTCAATAAAGAAAAATCCCTGGCCGTCATTGGCTTGGGCTATGTCGGTTTGCCAATTGCTTTGGAATTTGCACGCCACTTTAAGGTGATCGGTTTCGATATTAATGAAGCCCGCATAGCTTTGATGCGACAAGGGCAGGACCCTTCCAATGAGTTGGACCCCTCCGCATTTGCTGACACGGACATTCACTTCACCACCGACCCGGAAGACTTAAAAGCAGCCCAGTTTTTTATCATTGCCGTGCCTACCGATATTGATGAACACCGTGTACCCAACCTCACTCCGCTAAAAAAAGCCTCCGTCAACGTAGGACGTGCTCTTAAACCCGGTGATTATGTGGTCTATGAATCCACGGTATACCCGGGCTGTACCGAAGAAGATTGTTTACCAATTTTAGAAAAAGAAAGTGGTCTTAAGATGGGTCACGATTTTAAACTGGGTTATTCTCCGGAAAGGATAGTGCCTGGTGATAAGGTCCGCACCCTGACCAAAATCCTGAAAATTGTGTCAGGCAATGATGCCGAAAGCCTGGATGAAATCGCTAAAATTTATCAACACATCATTGAGCCCGGCGTTTACAAAGCCAGCAGCATAAAAGTGGCCGAAGCCGCCAAAGTCATTGAAAATACTCA
>JAYRWN010000374.1:0-36926 GCA_041917975.1 Saprospiraceae bacterium
CTGAACGTAATGAAAAAGTCAATTTTATTTTTATCCTCTTTTTGTTGTTTTTTGTTAATTATTACCTCCTGGACCAGTCCTGATCAAATTAACATCCATTGGTTCGGCCACATCAGTCGCTCGGAGAATCCGGGAAAAATCATGGTTTACGATGATGATGGGAACAATCCGCTGACACTCAAGCAGGGCACCGAGCATTCGCTGGGCCAGCCACGCCTGTTTTATGTTGATGGAGCCATGATGGACCTGAACCGTCCGGAAACGGTAATGCTGGCCATACTGGATGAAGTTATTACACCGACCGGTAAAACCATCCTGGAAGGTCATGTGTTGCTTCCGGCTAATTATCTGGGTGAAAAAATCATGCAGGAGGTCCAACATGCGGAGCCCACAGATGAACCTAACCTGATTCGTAAGACCTCCGCGCTGTCTGCAGGTGCTATAACCATCAAAAGGCCTGACGCGGATGATTATGTTACCACCAATTATCTGCAATTTAATTATTCCGATGAACGGCAACAACAAGGTATTTTGTTCCACAATGCTTTGGCGAATCCTCTGGAGGGCGGTGAATTTGCCTACATGATCAACACGGTTGCACTACGGGTAACTCCAGCGGATCAACCGGCCAAATATCTTGACTTGCCCATCTTACATTCCTGTGTTCGTAAAAAAGATTATGTGCAAAATCACCGTACAGCTAATTAAGATACAAAGCGTACTCGTATGACAGATGCAGGTCAGACAATTTTAGAGTAGCATTTTGCCTGAACAAGCGGGGCAATAGTTTAGCCGCCCGATGGTCCGGTACATCCTGATATGTACAAATGACATTTTGTGCTCCTTTAAGCAGGAAAGCCTGTGCTAAACTAGCCATTCCTTCACCGCGGTTTATCAAACCCTGCTGACTCTGACATAAATTAAGAATAACCAGTCTGGCCTGCACTGGTTGTGCGAGTAAGTCATAATAATTGAGCAGTTTATCTCTGAAGCGGATGCCGGAGGAGTTTAACGAGCCTTGATAACCCTGCCCGTGCAGAGAAAAGATCAAAATATCCTGGCCCTTGGTATGGTTGTGAAAGTTATCTGTCGTGGCCTCCGGACCAAAAAACACGTTAGCCGAGGACCCAAACCATTTTTGCACCAAACGGCCTTCCGTATAACTGTAAGGTAAATCGGACTCACCTTTAGCAGCATTTACAAAAGCGGTAACGCGCAGAGGTGGAGTGATCATGTCCTCCCCGCGATGATATTCCAATAAATTATTTAACAGATGGGCATAGGCGATGCTGGTGGTTTTAGACCAGGTAGGCCAATCTTCAACGGTGGCAAAGACGCCCGGTTTGGAAATAAATAATCCATGAAAAGGGATATTTTCTAACGAGGCATCCGCCATAATAATCAAACGCCTGGGTAGGGTCTGCGGCCATATCGGCCGGAATAAATGACGAAAAATGTTTTGCGATAAGCGGAACAATTCCGGTGATGAGCGTGGGTCTGAATCAAAAAGCAGATTGGCAAAAGCCCGGATACTATCCACTACCTGCAAACTGTCGGCGAAAAGATAAGGTGTCAACCCGGCCGCATCATAATGAAAAATAATCAACCCCCCGTCCCGGCTGGCGGATAAAGCAACAATGTGCGTATTTTCCTGCTGACACCAGGTAGCAACCTCACTTAGCGAAGGCGTATTTTTTCGAAAATACGTTTGATAGAGATTGGGATTGCTTCGCAATAAAGATTCGCGAATAGCATTACGGCTTTGGATCAGGGCCTTTAAGGTGCGGTGGTTTAAATTACGAGTATTAACCTGAATGCTGTCTGACAATAACATTTCCTGCTCTAATAATTTAAAGTCTTCCGGTGAGGTAATGCTTTGAATTTTCTTCCGGTTTATCTGGCGATACAATCGTCGGGCACGCAATTCATCCATGAGGCGGTGCGCCAGATGTAAATATGGCCGTTCACCGGTAAGTTGATGCAAACGCACCAATTGATTGATTCCGGTTATATATTCCTGATGCAAAATATCCAATGCATGAAATTCATCGGCATCATCAGAAAAATGGTAACACGTAGTCACCATCGAATCCAAATACCGGTAATAAGCAAATCCCAATCTGGCAAAATCAGTGGCTTTCCCTGGTTTTTTAATAGAGTATTCACACAAGATTTTGGCTTTTAGCCCACCGAATAAAAGGACATTTTCATCAATATAAGTCGGCAATTCGGAGGGTAAGGCTAGCGGATCGGACATCGGGGTAAAAACCGGAGAAATTGAACGCAACGCCTGTTGAATGAAGTTTAAAGCGGAGTCCAATTCGCTAACAGCCAAAAAATATTTGGCCAATTCGTACTGGAGATAAGCTCTGCGTTGCGGATAAGCGATCGGCATATTTTCCAGGATCAGGCCGGCGTAATATTGAGCAGAATCGGGAATCTGGAGGCCTAAAAAATTACGCATCAGACGCACATAAACATCCAGAGTTTGATTGAGCGTGTTGGTGAGTGCCAGGCAATCCCGGAAATAAGCATCAGCAGCCACATATTTACGTTCTAACATCAGATTTGAGCCAGCGATTAATCTGCAGCGGAACATTAAGGACCGGTTCTGGAGTTCATCAGCTATGCAGTAAGCGGAGTCCGCATGGATCTGAACCAGATCATTTTTTTGTAAATACAAATAATTTAAAGTCATTTCACTGTGCGCAAATCCGGTTAACAGTTTATCACTAACCCGTAACAGAGGAATGGCTTGCTGTAAATAGGCAATGGAAAGGTCATTCTCGGATTGGTGGCGCTTCACCACTCCGGCATAATAATATAATTGACCCAAACGCAAAGTATCTGAAAGGCCTAGACGTTCACTAACGTCTAGATTAATTTGAATCAAACTATCGGCAAGCTGATAATCCTGGATTTGATTTATGGTGCGCTCAATGACCTCATGACGTTGTTGCCAGAGTGACGGATGATGGGGTGAAAAAATAATGGCCGTTTCTCTCAACGTCGCCAAATCAGCCTGTTTAGTTCGCTCTGATTCTCCTAGGGCGGCATAATTTTTCGCCGCCAAAGTATAAAAATGGCGCCGCAAGTCCGGGCAAAATTGGTCCACCTGTTCTCTCAAACGACTGGTCAAATTAAGCAGGTATTTTTTATCCATTGAGGGATAAAACTTTAAACGCAACACGTTCAACCAAAAGGTTTCTTCGGCAGGCAGATGATTTAAAAGCAGAGAATCCACCCACTTGGCCTGAATACTGTCCGGCCAACTCAACAAATCTGGCCAGGGTGAAGACCAGGTAAATTCTGTAGATATTGACGGTATGGGGAGGCTTGGTACATCAGGTTGCTCAATTTGACGGCAAGCGATCAGGCCAAGGTTTAGCAACCACATTAAGGAGGATATGTACAGGCAGTACGTATTCAAAGTCAGCAGTATGAGCCTGCTAATATAGGCACTTACGTAAGCTGTTGCACAAATAAATACTTATAATTTTATTAAAAATTTATATATATTTGATTTATAAACAGTTAAACATTTATTTTATTGTTTCTGTGGTCCTTGGAACATTCGGACATTTGTTTCAATTGTGTGCCTAGTTGAAGCCCTATTTACAACAGCGTTTCTTCACCCCGGCTCTTCGACACAAAAAATATTTACCGCAAAGGATCATTACTTTAATCCATTTGATCAGGAAGCCTGGCAGGACTTACCTCCTGAGGACAAAGGGTACAACACGTTAATCTGGAAATAAAATGATATGATTATCCGCGATCATACCTAATTTTCAGTGTGATTGGAGTACACCATTTCTTAACTTTAATAAGATAATACTCAAGTTCTTCAAGAATTTTTTTAAAGCAATGATGACCTTATCCATCTTAGTTAAAAAGTCTTCAAAAATCCGTGAAAAACAAACTACTGTTTGAACCTAAACTCAGCCTAACAGAAATCTATAAATTGTATTAAAATGGTCTTAATTAAGAAAATTTGCATTGGCAAGTTTATTTTGTATAGGATTTTTGGATATTTTTTGACGTTAAGAAATGGATAAAGGCGTGACTATCATGCCTGCCGAGCAAGTTTCGGCGCAGGCAGGCAGGTTAGTACTTTTGTGCAAGTCGCAGCGCAGCGGAGATTTCGCCAGGCGGGAACAAAGGACGAAAGGCAAAATCGAAGTGATACTGCCGTACCATCAAAAAGATAAAGTTATAGCAAAGACAACTGACTACAACTTTGGGCTAAGCAATTTTTGCCACTTTCAGGACATTCATAAAATTTAAATATATCCATACCAATTTAATCTAAAAATAATAAATTTGAGTAATTTTATAAAATATTAAAACTAGTATATAAAATCATGTCTGAACATACTTTTCATATTCCGGTAATGGGTTTGGGTTTTACTATTGATACTCCCATAAAAGTTGCTCGATTTGGAATTTCATCCGTTGTTTCAATCATGCACGATTCTCTGCTAGAACAAATGCGTAAATTTTATTGCAGGCAAGCCGGCGAAGAATACATTGCCATCCCGAACGACGTTAAACTCAGAGCAAAAAGGATTACCGCATATCTTGATTTAATGAATCGGATTATTATCGGACAAGTCGAAAAAATGAAAACAGAGCCCTTTGAAGAAGGTCAAGATATTGTAAAATATTTTTGCCTTCTTCCTGACAAATCACCGACAAAGGAACTTTATTTGAAAATGCTAAACATGGGAACATTGGAAAAAAATAAAGTTCAAATAGAACTGCGTAAAAAAATTATCGCTGGCTCTATTGATGTTAATATTATGACCAAGGTTGATAATATTAATTATTCTAAAGATGGCATGCCTCTACCAATCGAATATTCTGATGCAATTTCTGCACTTCGTGGATTCTCTGATAGTTTACTTAATTCTTCTATAATTTTTTCAGCAGGACTAAATCCAAGACTATTTTCTTTTCTTGAGTATATTCCTGATTTTTATCCAGATTCACAAGGGAATATTAAAAAAAGGATTATACTTAAAGTGAGTGACTACCGTTCCGCATTAATCCAAGGAAAATATCTGGCGAAAAAGGGGTTATGGATATATGAATTTCGGATAGAATCCGGGCTAAACTGCGGGGGGCATGCTTTTCCCACGGAAGGGTATCTGTTAGGGCCTATTTTACAGGAATTCAAACATAAAAAACAGGAATTGAATGAAGAACTTCTGCAATTGTGCAACTTAGCTTTGCAAAGAAAAAATCGTCCCACAATTAAGGAAACGTCTGAAATACGTATTACCGCACAAGGTGGTATAGGCACTGCGAATGAAGATAAATTTCTTAGAGAATATTATCAACTTGATGGCACTGGTTGGGGTAGTCCATTTTTACTTGTCCCTGAAGCAACAAATGTAGATACAGCTACACTTATGAGCTTGATTACTGCAAAAAAAGAGGATTATTACCTAAGCAGTTCTTCACCTTTAGGTGTCCCTTTTAACAATTTTATTAAAAGTACTTCAGAAGATCAAAGAAAAGAACGCATTCAAAAAAACAGGCCTGGTAGTCCTTGCTACATGAAGTATCTCACTTTTAATACTGAATTTACAGAAAGACCCATTTGTACTGCGTCCAGAGAATACCAAGACAAAAAAATTAAAGCAATTCAAGCTTCCAACCAAAAGGAAAATGAAAAAGTAAAATTACTGGAAGAAGTTACCTCAAAAGATTGCCTCTGCGAAGGATTGTCAGTGACTGCGCTGCTTAATAATAATATTCCCGTACCACACCGCCTTAATGCTGTAACTATCTGCCCCGGACCAAATCTTGCCTACTTTTCAAAAATTCTTTCTATAACTGAAATTATTGGTCATATCTACGGCAGATTAAATGCGCTGAACGATTTATATCGCCCTCACATCTTTGTTAATGAACTTAAAATGTATATTGATTATCTCAAAAAAGATATATTAAAAAACCTGACCACATTGAATGAAAAGAAGAAGAATTATTTTTACAATTTCAAATCAAATCTACTGGAAGGTATTGATTACTATTTAAGACTTGTCTCTTCTATTACTGAATCTGATGAATTTAAAAAAATTATGACAGAAGAGTTAAAAATATTAAAAGCAGAATTGATCTTTTCGACCAAAGAATTTGAATAATACACCTGTTTTCCGGCTGCTGAATAGGGCGTAAGTTCCCCCTTATCGACACAAAAAGATATGCCCCTTTAGAGGTTTGAAGCATGAAGGATATGCTTACCTCCACCAGAAACTTATGATCCAGGTAGGGCTATAAAGTGGTGAGGCGTTTGAAATTATATCTTCCTGCAATGTGATTTAACATGTATTATAACAGCAGTAATAAAATACACCTAATAAAAAGACTAAACTGACCATGTTAAATCTTAAACTAACGTAGCCTAAAAGGAATCTGTATTTTGTATTAAAATGTTCTTAACCAAGGAGATATGCTTTAACGAGTTTATTTTTTTTAGAATTTTCGGATGTTTTTTAGTGTGCAGAAATGGATGAAGTCTGGACTTTCCTGCCTGACGGGGACAAAAGGACAAAAGGCAAAATCGCAGTGAGACTGCCGGACCATCAAAGAGTTAAAGTTACAGAAAGGACATTTGACTATAACTTAGGGCTAAGCATTTTGGGTAGTTTTCCGGACATTCATAAAAAATTATTTATGAGACTTATTATTCCAGGCGATATGCGTTACAATTATCTCAAACTGCCTACCATGTCCGCTGGTTTTACCCAGGCATCAAATTCCTTTTCGGTCAGGTAGCCGAGTTCCACCCCGGCTTGTTTCAGTGTTTTATTCTCTTTATGCGCTTTCTTGGCAATGTCGGCCGCTTTATCGTACCCAATTTTGGTATTTAAGGCGGTTACCAACATCAGGGAATTGTTTAAATTATCTTTAATGCGGGCTTCATTGGCTTCCAAACCGACGATGCAATGCTCATTAAACGAATCGCAGGCATCGGCTATCAGACGTGCGGACATGAGAAAATTAAAGATAATCACGGGTTTAAACACATTGAGTTGGAAGTGCCCCTGCATACCACCGATATTGATGGCTACATCGTTACCCATAACCTGAGCCATAGCCATGGTCAGTGCTTCAGATTGGGTTGGGTTAACTTTACCGGGCATAATTGAAGATCCGGGTTCATTACTGGGAATGATGATCTCGCCGATGCCACAGCGAGGTCCGGAGGCCAACAAACGGATGTCGTTGCCTATTTTCATCAATGCTACTGCGACTGTCTTCAGTGCACCATGTGCTTCAACGATGGCGTCATGCGTAGCCAGCGCTTCAAATTTATTGGGGGCCGTTTTAAAAGGAAGACGCGATATAGCGGCTATTTTTTCAGCGACTAATTTTGCATAGCCCGGTGGTGTATTTAGTCCGGTACCCACGGCGGTGCCTCCCAAAGCCAGTTCTCCTAAGTGAGCATAAGTATGGGTGATCGCTTTAATGCCATGTTCTATTTGGGCGGCAAACCCGGATAATTCCTGGCCCAGAGTCAGCGGTGTAGCATCCATAAGGTGGGTGCGTCCTATTTTTACTACTTTTTTATACGCTTTGGATTTTTCTGCAAATGTGGCATGTAATTTCTGTAATGCGGGGATGGTGTGACTGGCTAATATCGTGTAAGCTGCGATATTCATGGCCGTGGGAAAGGTGTCGTTAGACGACTGAGATTTATTAACGTCATCGTTAGGGTGTAAAATCTTTTTCGCATCGTCTAATTTTCCTCCTTCCAGGACATGAGCACGATTGGCGATGACCTCATTGACGTTCATATTACTTTGTGTACCCGAACCGGTTTGCCATACAACCAGAGGAAATTGATCATCCAGCTTACCTTCCAGAATTTCATCACTGACGCGCTGGATGAGCCGGGACTTATTTTTAGGCAAAACACCCAGGTCTTCATTGGCTTGAGCGGAAGCCTTTTTGACAATAGCAAAAGCATCGATGACTTCTTTCGGCATCAGATGACCGCCAATTTTAAAATTATCCTTGCTGCGCTGGGTTTGTGCTCCCCAATATTTATCAGCCGGCACATCCACGTAGCCTAAGCTGTCTTTTTCTTTACGGTATGACATGACCTAATACACCTTTTATTATTTAATATTACTATGCATGTTTTGAACAGACTCCTGATCATAAAGTTGCAACCATAAACCAAGAAGTCGTATGACTTTTGTCATACCCTATTGATTATAAATTATCGTTCCTGGTTATCTGAAGAATTATTTTTTTTTGGCACCTCAAAAGCGTCTTCCATTTCTTCAGTATTGCTGAACGGATCGCGCACTTCACTGCGGTATTCAGCACAATTGATGGTTACCCCCAGGTCTCCTTCGGGGTGAAAAAAGCGGACCGCTGGATCGAATTCTGAAATCGGCAGGGATTCCAGGTTTTTTAACATGTGTATGAAGATAGGCTTGGCCATCGCCGAACCCTGTCCTAAGAGCAGGTCACGAAAACGGATCCACTGCATATCTCCACCGACCCAGGTTCCAATGGCCACATTGGGTGTTATACCCATAAACCAACCGTCAGCATGATCATTGGTGGTACCGGTTTTGCCGGCGATGTCGCTTTTTAGTTCGCCCGGCATACGACCTTTGGAGGCATTAAGCAGGGTAATCATCACGTAATTAGACTTCGTGGACAGCGCCCGGTGCCGATTTTGTTTTGCGGCAAAGATGGTCTTTCCAAATTTATCTTCGATACGCAGAATAATGGTGGGTTCAATGTACTCGCCATTGTTAGCGAACGTGGCGTAAGCGGAGGTAAGTTCCTCGACGGTCAGTTCCGGAGTACCTAAACAAATGCTGGGCACATTGGGAACTTTTTGTCCATCAATTCCCATACTGATGGCCGTTTGACGCACCGGTTCGGCGCTCCCGAATTGTTTCATCAGCCATACGGAAATCGAATTGACCGAATGTTCCAAACCCGAATATAAATTCATGCTTTTGCCGGAAAATCCACTGGCATTCTGAGGAGTCCAGGATTGCAATAAGGTAAAATTGTTTTCACCGGGAGATATGGTGTATGGTTGATCCACCACCTGATGACACGGCGAGATATTGTTTAACACAGCCGTAGTGTACACAAAAGGTTTGAACGTTGAGCCCACCTGACGATTGGAGGTAACGTGATCAAATTTAAAATTTTGATGGTTGACACCTCCTACCCACGCTTTGACGTGACCGGAGCGGGGATCCATAGCCATCACCCCGCATTGTAAAAACGACAGCATGTATTTTATCGAGTCCAGAGGACTTAACAGGGTATCCTTTTGATACAACGGTGGTGTATAATCAAAAACCTTACATTTAACTTTTGTATCAAAATGTTTAACCACATCTTTGGCAAATTTCGCCTGCTGTTTTTTTAGGTCCTGCCAATAAGGGCTGGTCATTACGGCCTTTAATTTACCGAGTTTTTCACCAGAGATGGTGCCTTTACTGCGCAGTCCGGCCAACGTCCCCGGCTTTTTTTCTTCTTCCATCATCCAACGTATCTCATTATCCGTATAGACCAGATCTCCAACTTCTTCTTTAAGTTTAGTCAGAGGGCCTTTCAAATATTGGATACGCATATTTTGATAGCGATCGGTTTCTTTAACCAGGTTCCACAATTGGACCTTACGCAGCTCAAGTTGTTCTTTTTCCACTTTGTAAGTGATGGGGTCAGTTTTACCCCAATGTTTCCAAAAGGTTTGTTGCAGTTTTGGCATATGTTCCTCGACGGCTTTAAGCGCAAATTCCTGATATCGGGAATCGATAGTGGTGTATATTTTCAAGCCATCGCCAAATAAGTCATAAGGTGTGCCATCCGGCTGCATGTTTTCAGGTTGCTGCAGCAGAGCTTTTACCCGTTCCTGAATGACTACCATCAAGTAGGGAGCTGCCCCCGCGCTTTGACTCAAACGCAAAAATCCACTGATATCTATTTGAGTTAATTTTAAAGAATCATATTGCTCGCGGGTGATGTAATCATGTTTTAGCATCTGGTGTAAGACGACATTACGCCGGTCAAAGGAATTATTAGGATTGCGTCTGGGATTAAATTCAAGTGGATTTTTGAGCATGCCCACGATCACAGCGGCTTCATTAATATTCAAGAGTCCTTGATCTTTTCCGAAATAGGTTTCGGCAGCAGCTTTCACTCCATAGGAATCGTAGATAAAGTCGGCTTTATTCAAATACATGGCCATGATTTCCTCCTTCGTATAAGCTCTTTCGAGTTTAACTGCGGTGATCCATTCTTTAAATTTGGCCATAGCCAAATGCATCCGGGCTTTTAAAGCACCCATAGAACGTGTATCCACCCGCGGGTATAACAGTTTAGCCAGCTGCTGGGTAATAGTGCTTCCTCCACCGCTGGATTTACCCATCAAAACCGTTTTGATGCCCACTCGTCCCAAGGCTAGAAAGTCAATACCCGAATGGCGGTAATATCTTTCGTCTTCTGTGGCTAGTAACGCTTCTACGATATATGGGTTCATCTCTTCATAAGGAATAGAGACCCTGTTCTGCCTAAAAAATCGACCCATGGTCGATTTATCGATATACAGAGCTTCGGAAGCCTGAGCGACCTGCGGGTTTTCCAGGTCATCAAAGGAGGGAAGATTGGCAAATGACAACCCAAAAAAGAATAGGATGACCACCACCACCAGGCCAATCGCGGCATGCCAGAACCACTTAAGTACGGTCGCTGCTGCTGCTCCTGGATATTTAGTTGGATTAGCCGGCATATGTTGTCAGTTTTCCTATATACGTCATGTACATCTATTTTAGTGCGAAGGTATCAACTTTTTCCCGGAAGTATTGCGCATCGGGGATTTAAGCCGTTTTGTGCCGATAGTAATCCAATGCGGTTTGCACTTCCGCCAAAGTAACCTGACTGTCTTCCGTGACATCCCCGACACGTTTTAACAAGGAGAATATCAACGTCTCGCCCACATTCTTTTTATCATGCAATAAATACCGAATGATCTTCCGGTCGGCTTCAGAAGGTATAACCGGCAAGGGATACCATTTTTTAATAAACGTATAAACTTCTTCTTCCAATTCTGCAGACAGTAACCCTTTTTGATGGCTTATGTGATTCTCCATAATCAAGCCGGCAGCGATACATTCACCATGGAGCCACTCCTCCGACCCCTCTAATAAATAACTTTCGACGGCATGTCCCAGAGAATGCCCCAGATTCAACACCTTACGGCGGCCTTTTTCAAAAGGATCTGCTTCTACCACCGCCGCTTTAACCAGAATGGCCTGATGCACAAGCGCTGCTGATGTCAGTTCGTCAAGCTGGGTCATCCACTTCAATCGTTGATATAAGTCCTGGTCCCCGATCAAGCCGTGTTTATACATCTCCATCATCCCATTGGTCAACTGCCGTGACGGTAAGGTTGATAAGAAATCAGGATTAACCCACACCATCATTGGGTCCTGAAATAAACCTACCGCGTTTTTATAACCGGCAAAATCAATAGCCAGTTTGCCGCCCACGGAGGCGTCTACCTGGCTGAGCAGAGTAGTAGGTGCCTGGATAAAATCCAAACCGCGCTTAAAGGTTGCTGCGCAAAATCCTCCCATGTCCCCTATGACTCCCCCGCCCAAATTAATCAACAAACTCCGGCGATCGGCCCCAAAATGAAGCATCTGCCGCCAGATTTGGCTACACGTATCGATGGTTTTGGCGCTTTCTCCAGAAGGGATGCGGATGACTTTTAAGTGGTCCAAATGATTGGACAGAAGAGGCAGACAATGCTGCTCGGTGTGTTCATCCACCAGCACCATCCGTTGACTGTACTGCCCGGAGGAGATTCGTCGGAGGACAGCTTGAGGTCCAGCCTCTATTACCACCTCATAAGCAGGCAGGGGAATAACAAAACTCATGAGGATACATTTTGGAGGGTCCATGCGTCTGCCGGGAAGGCAAACCACGCTTTAACTTCGGGCCAAACCTGTTTAAAAAGCTCGGACCGGCGGTAATGTTCTAAAGCTAAAAGATGATCCCACGTACTGATAGTAAAATAAATGGCCGGATTATCAACATCCTGAAGCATGTCCAGTGATCTACAGCCGGGATACTTTAATATCTGCTCGCTCACCCGGGCAAAAACGGGAGGAAACAACTTGGCTTGGTTTTGATGAAAATGCAATTTGACGATGCGCGTAATCATACCCCAGGGTCGTAAAAATCTATTTGAATGGTTTCTTCCACCTTAAGGCCCAAAAGGCTGGATGCTTTGCCCATGTTGATAGCCAGTTCCAAATGGTTGGCGGCATTAAATTTACACAATACCTCCCCTACCGGTACATCATGATAACTTTCGCTAATGGCCGTAATAGGATCAAACCGTTTGAAGAAGAGTGCAAATTCGCGACCTTTGGCCGCCCGTTCAAATATTTCGCGGGTTATGTTCAGGATAACATTTTCGTATTTATCCACATGGATGACCGAGCCGCGGATATTAGTTTTGGTTACCACCGGGTGCAGAGCCATACGCACAACCAGGTTTTGAACCGGATCTCCAATTTCATTTAATGTATCTCCTTTGGTTAGTTGCCGGGCCACTTTGCTGAATATCTGCCGAATCACCAAGGTGCCTCCTGGGGGCGCATTAAGTTCAAACACTTCATCCGGCATACGATCAAACATCAAAGAAAACAGGCCATTATTTGGACCGCAAAAGTAATGCCCGTCTTTAGAAAATAAAACGTAAGTCCGGTGATGGTTATAATTGTTATTGATACTGATGAAGTGCAGGGTTCCTACCGGGAAATTGGGGAAAGCGTTTTTTAACATAAATGCACCCTGAACGATGTCATGACTTGGAATGTTATGAGTAATGTCAATGATCTGCACCTGGGGAGCCGCTGATAAGATGGCGCCTTTTACCGCACTTACATAAAAGTCGGTAGTCCCTAGGTCAGAAGTCAAGGTGACCGTATGCATAGTTATGTAAAATTAATATTTAAAAAAATGATATGTTATATATTTACATTCAGGCAGACTTAACCTGCTCGCAAAAATATAATATTAATTAATTTTATAATTTGTTTTTTGCTCTCTTTGAACTTATTTGTGAAAAATTTAAAAATTTAGTGCTTGTCAAATTCACCCAGTGAAATCACGCTCAACTTCGAAGGTCTGGACTTACAGGAGCTTTACGGAGAAAACAACAGCAAAATTAATCTACTTAAAAAAGCCTTTCCCGAGCTGAGTCTTACCTTCCGGGGCGACCAGTTGAAGATTCACGGCGATAAAAAGGACGCTCAAAAACTAAAAGGGAAGGTTGAGGTCATGACTAGGATCCTGCGCGACAAAAAAAAGTTGCCAATCGAATCCGTGGTGGAATTGCTCAATAGTCTGAATCCCTTTGATGGCGGTGGGGACGGTAAAGATCCTTTTACCATCGTCCATGGGCGTAATGGCCAACCCATTAAAGCCAAAACGCGTAATCAGAGGATCATGGTAGAAGCCTGTGAACATAACGATATTGTCTTCGCTGCAGGACCAGCCGGAACCGGTAAAACGTACACCGCTGTGGCCATTGCCGTGGCCGCGTTAAAAAACCGTCAGGTCAAAAAAATCATCCTCACCCGGCCTGCTGTGGAAGCCGGTGAAAGCCTCGGCTTTTTACCGGGCGATCTGAAGGAAAAAGTAGATCCCTATCTGCGGCCTTTGTACGATGCCTTGGATGATATGCTGCCGGCTGAGACCCTGACCCAATTTATGACCAATCGGGTTATAGAAGTGGCTCCTCTGGCCTTTATGCGGGGGAGAACGCTGGATCACGCTTACATCATCCTGGATGAAGCTCAAAATGCGACCTCCATGCAATTAAAAATGTTTCTCACCCGCCTGGGTCCATCCGCCAAGTGCATCATCACCGGGGACCTGAGCCAGGTGGACCTGCCTTACCATCAGCGGTCCGGTTTGCAAATTGCCATCAATCTGTTAGGCCATTTACAAGGGGTCAGCGCCGTTTATTTAGACCCTTCCGACGTGGTTCGTCACCAGCTGGTCAAGGATATCATCCATGCCTATGATAAATTTGAACAACGGCAACGCTCAAAGCGCGAAGCTGCCTCAGAAGATACACAGGAGCCAAAAAACGAGGAAGAATAATTCAAGCAGGTAACCAGAAGATATGTCAGGATCAGGCCTTCCGGCCCAAGTGTATGAAATCACTGCCCGCGACCGCATGTTGCAAGGCGTGATTCATCTGGATGGGTCAAAAAGTATTAGCAACCGGGCGCTCATCATCCGGGCTTTGTGTCATCAACCGTTTCAATTAACCGGGTTATCCACGTCTGATGATACCCGGGCCCTGCAAAGGTTGTTAATGTCCGCAGATACTGTCCTGGATGCCGGAGCAGCCGGGACCACCTTTCGGTTTCTTACGGCCTATCTGGCTTTCAATGGTTTTGGGGGGATTTTAACTGGGTCGGCGCGCATGAAAGAGCGCCCCATTGGCCCACTGGTCCAGGCCCTCAGTCAACTGGGGGCGAACATCACCTATGTCGAAAAAGAAGGTTATCCACCATTACAATTTCATCCGGCCGCCGCTTTGTCGGGCCAAGAGCAGATAGCTCTGCCAGCCAACATCAGCAGCCAGTTTATCTCCGCCATCCTGATGATAGCCCCGCAACTTTCTTCAGGTCTGCGTCTGCGCCTGGACGGTGAGTTAGTTTCCCGTCCCTATCTCCAAATGACCCTGGACATCATGGGCTATTTTGGCATTACACACCGCTGGGATGGGGACCTCATCAGCATACCTAAACAGGATTATCAAGCGCGTGATTTTATAGTGGAAGCAGATTGGTCAGCTGCTTCTTACTACTATAGTTTAGCCGCCTTGTCCTCCGCAGCGGATATCACCCTCACCGGCCTGTCCAGAGACAGCCTGCAAGGTGATAGTATCATTGTCCGCCTGATGCAGCACTTTGGCGTTACGTCCACCTTTGGAGCTAACCAGGTACGTCTGCAAAAAAAACCAGGTGAGGCAATACGCGGTGAATTTGAAGCGGATTTCCTGGAATGTCCGGATCTGGCCCAAACGCTGATTACCGTTTGTGCAGCCACCGGAACGCCGGGACGGTTTAAAGGACTGAAAACCTTATTTATTAAAGAAACAGACCGGGTGAAAGCAATGCAAACGGAGCTGGCCAGGATAGGTGTAAAGTTTTTAATTGAACCCGGGACTGAGCATGACCCTGTATTCAGCATAAACGGAAAGCCACAGTGGTCCGCTGTACCTACTTTCACTACCTATCATGATCATCGTATGGCCATGGCCTTAGCACCCCTGGCTTTACTTCACCCTGTACGTATAGCAGATCCGGGGGTGGTCAGCAAATCCTATGGCAATTATTGGGACGATTTAAGGAAATTAGGAATAAACTATGCTTCTGTCTAAAACCAGTTCATTTTATTAACAAATTTTATTTTTCTGCATTTTTGATCAGGCAGGTGACCATTAGGTTCACTCCTCTTATTTAGCAATTGGTGCAGCTCGAATTAAAATACACCGTCAAAGAGGTGGATAAAAAATTTCTGAACATTCCAACCTTTTTGGGACTATACCTGTCTTTACCTCGTATTTTACGGTAATAACGGATCTTTTGGACGAGAAACAACTGGCTGAAATGGACTTGATTCGGCTGTGCCTGCAGGGCAACCGACTGGCCGAACATCGCCTCTACCAACAGTATGTTCAGGCGATGTTCCATACGGCCCTGCGCATGCTGGGGCAGGAGTCCGAAGCCATGGACGTATTGCAGGATGCCTTCCTGAAGGTATTTCAGAGCCTGGGCTCTTTTCGTCAGGAGTCTTCACTGGGAGCATGGATCAAGAGAATAGTGGTAAATATGTCCATTAATCATCTGCGGCAGAAAAAACAGCAAGCCTGGCAAGACCTCCCTCCGGATGCGGAGCAGAGACCGGCACTGACTACAGAGGGAATCGATGCCCTGCAAGCTGCCGATATCCATAAAGCTATCCTTGCCCTGCCGCCGGGCAGCCGTACGGTGTTTAATCTGTTTGCGGTGGAAGGGTATAGTCATCAGGAAATTGCCGACTTGCTGGGCATCAGCGAATCGACTTCCAAAAGCCAATATTTCCGTGCCAAACAATTGCTGCAAACGCATTTGAAAACGTTGAATTATGTCTGATCTGGAACAAAAAATCCATGCTCTGAATGAGGAGCTAAACCGCGTGCATACCATCGATGCAGCCGGCCTGTGGCAACGCATGGAAAAAAAACGTCACCGGGAGCGCCGCTGGACGTACGGGTTACAAATTGCCGCTGGTCTGTTTATCCTGGTCAGTATCGCTGCCGGTATCTGGATGAGTAATCATCGGGAGCCCAACCTGACTAATCTGCCTTTGCCGGCAGAAGCCCAACGTTTCGTTCAGGACTATGAATCTGAAATAGCCGAAAAATTGAAACACATTGATGCCGGCAAAATTGATACTTCTGCCTGGCAGGAAATTCAACTGGAGTTACAACTGCTGGAACATTATGGGCAAGATATCCGCCAGGACATGAACTTATACGATCGCGAACAAATGATGGAGTTACTAAAACGATATTACGAACGTAAAATACGCCTGATAGAATTATTACAAAAAGAAATGTTTAACACTGAAAAAAAAGCTGAAAATCATGAAAGTTAATGCCAATATCATCCTTTTTTTATGCTTATTATTCCTGCCCTTTTTAAGCGAGGCTCAAACCGAAAAATCCAAAGTGATTAAAGAAACTTTTCCGCTAAATGCACAAGGAAAAATAACTATTACCCACCGCCGCGGTCCCATTTACATTAAACCGTCCCTGGATGGACAAACTACGGTTACCGCAACGATTAAAGTCAGAGGTGACCATGCCACCGATGTGCAAAAAGCATTGGATAATATTAAGATAGATTTTGAGGCTAGCGGAAATTTTCTCAACGTTCGTTCGGGTGATAATATTAAAAACTGGGTCACCATCCTGAATAAGAGTAAAGTAACCTTTGTGAATGGCGCGGTGGTGAGCGGCATCAAAGATATTCACATAGAATTAGCGGTAAATGTACCAAAAACAATTGCATTGGATCTGACCAATAAGTATGATAACATTTTTCTGGCTGACCACACCGGAGATCTGCGGGTGGATTTATACGATGCAGATTTAAATGCGGAATCCTGTCAAAATCTGTACTTAAAACTTAAATACGGCAAAGGTTATCTGCATGAAGTGAAAAACGCCACGCTGGAATTATATGATTCCCACCTTGATTTGAAAAAAGCGCAATCCATCGAGGCGACCGTTAAATACTCCAATCTTAATTGGGGTGATCTGCAGAAGTTGAAATTAATTTCTTACGACTCGAAGTATATCATTGGAAATGTATTGGGTGAAACTACTATTGAGGATAAATACTCCGAATTCAGCATGGGCAATATTCAAAATGCCACGCTTAATTTATACGATGCCAATTTGGTTATGGGTCAGGCGGATCAGATTAATCTGAATTCAAAATATTGCCATATAAAAGGAGTTAAAGCTGCCAAAATCACATTAAATGAATCTTACGATGATGAGGTGGAATTTCAAGAACTCAATGAATTTTGGACTAAATCCAAATACACTAAATACATCATCGGAAAAGTGAATTCTTCAGTAATAATGGATACTTACGATGATGAATTTAACATTGCCGAATTGGGTAGTGAATTACAGGAATTAAATATTACCGGTAAATATCTGAAATTTCAAAGCAAATTAAATGCGGCAGCTGAGTTGCATTTGCAAGCTAATACCAAATACGGCCAGCTGAATTACCCGCAATCCCGGGCTGAGGTACGTGTTCATAAAGAAAAAAACGATGATCTCGAATTGGACGTGATGATTGGTAAAAATGTCAGTGGTCGTAAAGGGGTAATCAATTGTTACGATTGTAAGATTAGTTTTTAAACGGAGCCCCCGTTTATCAAAAAATATTTAGTTCATCCGTATTAGGGAATTCGTTAAATTACCAAGGCACCTTGGCAAAACATAAAAGCCGGTTAATACTTAACCGGCTTTCCATTTCTAGACTTAATTTGACAACTTGCTTCCTACACGTCCGCAAGCAATACTTATTTTTTTGCAGCCTTGGGAGCTTTTGCAGCTTTTGGTGCAGCAGTAGTTTTCTCTGCTTTTGGAGCGGAAGCCTTAGGTGCAGACGCTTTCGGGGCAGCTACTTTTCCAGACGGTGCCTTTACAGCCTTGGTAGCCGCTGGGACTGTTTCTTTAGCAGCTTTAGCCACGGTCGTTTTAGGCGCTGGCACTTTCTTTGGTGCAGAACCACCTTCGACCGTTACGACTGAATTAAATACACCGCTATATGGGGTAGGCGCGTAAGCATCAGCAGCCCAATCATTTTCCCAGATCACTTCGTTAACAAGATAACGGAATTCATAACTGCGTCCACATTCGAGTTCTATGGTCGCCTGGTATTGATCAGCTTTGGCTTTCATGACCGGAGCTTTCTCGGCACTCCAGTTATTAAAATCGCCTAATACGCGAACTACAGCTTTAGTGTCTGTAGCCTCTACAGGTAGAGTGAAGGTAACTTCGCAGGTGTTTTTTTTGTTGGAATACGTTTTACTTAACATAATACTTATATAATTTTTACTTTTCCCGGCAAAGTTATATGTATAAAGTCGATAAAATCAAGTATTTGTATCTTTGAGGACAGTGATTTACAACATTTATCCTGGCAGAATAAGCGATTTATTTGTGATCTTCGTCATTCCGCGCAGTTTGAAATTTTTTAAAAATACCTAATTATATTACGAAAACATAAGTAATTCCATATTTTATTCTAAGCGCCCGGCATGATCTTCAAAGCATTATCAGGTGGATGAATAGCAGTAATTGTTATGTTCAACGGGCAAAAAACTGATTTCAATTATTTAAAAAATATTTTTAGACTAGGCTAAATATATTACCTTTCCGTGTCCAAAATCGCTTTTATCTGCTGGCGCAGATCAGCTGCCTCATCTAAAGCCTGGGTCAAACCGTCCCGCTTAACCGTATCTTCACGGATATAACCGATATGACCCAGCCAGGCTTCGGACATCTTTTGTCGGCGTAGATGAACTAGCTGGAATAACGTGTCGTTAAGCATGGAATCCAAGGGCACCGGGTGAAATGGTACATTCATCTCCCGCAGCAATTGTTCGGCCATAAACAAATGCCCTTCATCGGAAGGATGCACCCCATCCGGACTCAACGAAAATGCCGCATTGGTTTTGCGCCGTTCGTAAGTCATCTGATTCATGACTGTAAACAGATCTACCGTCTTATGAGGTAGTTTTTTAAGCCAGTCGCGATAGACCTTTAGGACCTCCATATTATAACCCGCATAAGGCGCTGCATATCCAAAACCGCGTTGGCTGTCATGATGGATTATGGATAACAGGGGTAACGAGTCAAAAATAGGGGGTGTAAGTAATACTAAGGCTGCCGGAGCCGCCTCTGCTTTTTCCCGCAAGAGGTTAATTCCCTGCTGATAGGCTTTATAGCGGACACTGTCAAACGGGGCATAGATGCCGTCATTCATCCCATAGCAGGCAAAAATCAGGGTTGGTTTTAATGCCGCAATAATACGATCCAGACGTTCGTGCAGATTAGGCCGGGGAAAAGGATGGCCCGGTTCGCTTAACCCGGATACCGTTTCACTGCTTAAGCCGACGCTGATAAGATCAAACGAATCCACCGGATACTGTTTAGTCAGATAATAAGCCACCATACTCACGTACATGCCGTTTTGAGTGATGCTGTTTCCCAGAAACAACGTCCGTTGGCCATGAAAAACAGAAGGAGGCCCAATGGAAGACCGTTGAGGTTGACGACATTGGAGCCAGATGAGGACTAGCGGAACAAAAAGCCAAAGGCGAGACATAAATATTTATTTAGGATAAAATTACCTTTAATTGGATATTCATCACCATGATGATGTGGATAAAAATTCAGATTACAAGGGTTTCTATTGATGCGTTAAAATAGTTATACTCAGCGGGCAATGCAAGTCCACCCTGTAACGGCCTGCTTGCTAAATATTAGTAATTGGGCTTTCTCTCCACCACCGAAAAATATTATCTGCTATAAGCACATATTGTGATAATTTGGATTTATATTTTTAAGTTAACATGAGTAATTTATCCGAAAGAAAATTTATCAATAATCATCCCTATCGGTCCTATCACCAGAATACCTTCAGCCCTGAAGAGATGATCAGCCGCAGTCAGTCATTTAATTCATGGGCCCAGTCGCGACGTAGTGTGCGCACCTTTAGTGACCGGACCATACCTCGTGAAGTGATCGAGAATATTGTACTTGCCGCCGCCTCAGCGCCCAGTGGGGCGCACAAACAGCCCTGGACCTTTTGTATCATCAGCGATCCGGCGCTCAAAAAAGACATCCGCCTGGCGGCAGAAGAAGAAGAATATGCCAGCTACCAGGGTCGCATGAGCCAAGAATGGCTGCAGGACCTGGCGCCTCTCGGCACGGATTGGCAGAAGCCGTTTTTAGAAATCGCCCCGTACCTGATCGTGGTCTTCCGCCGCAGTTATGAATGGGATGCACACGGGCATAAACACCAAAACTATTATGTCACCGAAAGTGTGGGCATTGCCTGCGGCATGCTCTTGACCGCCATCCATCATGCCGGGTTAGCGGCCCTGACCCATACGCCTTCGCCAATGAATTTTTTGACAAAAATTCTACAGCGTCCGGACAATGAAAAACCGTTTCTGCTCATCCCGGTGGGGTATGCCGCCGATGAGTGTTTGGTTCCGGATTTGCAACGCAAATCACTGGCCGAAATAGCCGTATGGTATTAATTTCAGCCTGAATTTATGGCCCGGCTTTGCGGATGAGAAATTGATACGTGTAATCACCGGCCTTGATGCGATACTTTTGATGAGGTAAGGCACCCCAACTATCATCACCACCCACGCCCATTTGTTTGTAATCAACATTAACGTTGATCAATGGTCTGACCGGCACATCCGTTTTATGCCTTTGGATTTTCTGGGGACCTTCATCAAAATCATTGTTCACCTGGTGGTGCGCACTAAAACTTAACAAATCCTCCACAGCTTCAAAAAGTATCCCTTCTCCAGCCGGATTAGTAAACGATACACGTCTTACTTCCGTGCGGTAGCCGTTCTCCTGCGGCCTGCTGTAGGCGTACATCAGATCAGCCACTTTGGCCTGATAAGCAGCCACTAATGCTGAGGTCTTACGATCCTGATAATTTTCATACGGTCCGCGACCATAATAGAGCACCTGGTCGTACTCCGCTTTTAATTTAAGGGAGTTACCCAGGCGGGGTATATCTGGTAGATCTTTGGCTAAGCCCTGCAGTTGATTGGTGACCAGGATGTCGCCCAAGGCGTTAATTTGGTAGGTCAGCCTTAGCGCTCCGGCTACATCCGGCAGGTCATACTCCATGGTTACCGTCGCTTCCGTTGCTGCTTCTGCCTCCGGTAGTACCCTAAGTTGCTGCAGGCGATAATTTGAAGTGGCTTTTTTCCATATGACCAGACGTTGAGGCATAAAATTGCCATAATCGTTATCTAAGGGCGCCCGCCAAAAATTTGGTACTATCGGAGCCTCCAGCACATTACCAAACCCATAATCCAGCTTCTGGAGCTGCCCGGTTGAGCGGTCGAAACGCAAGTTCACCCGTTCATTAGCAATATGAATAAAGGAAGTGTCTTGATGTATCTTTAGGGACCCTCTTACGGACGGTCGCTGCAGATCATAGGCAGATAATTGGAATTCATGGGTAGCAACCACATAATTAGCGGGCAGTAGTGGTGTAGCATTTTTTTCTTTTGCTTTGACCTGTAAATAATATTCTTTCCCTGGGGAAAGAATGGGTAGATCAAGCTTAAACCGGTGCGATTGGCGGGGGGCTAACTTAAACGATCCCAGATCACCCTGAGCGACGGGATGACCATCTGCCAACAACGTCCAGGCAAATGCAAATCGGTCCAGGCTGATAAAATCATAGCCGTTATAAATCGTCAAATGGCCGCTTTGCCGGTCGAACTCCTTAAATTTTATGGATTGGTAGACCTTTTTTACTTCGTAGAAGGAAGGATGAGGCAACCGGTCGGGATTAACTAACCCGTTGAAACAAAAATTGCGGTCGTTCTGAAACTCCTTAGACCCAAAGTCCCCGCCATAACCATAATACGGACGGCCGTCCAGCGTGTAAGTTAACAAACCCTGATCCACCCAATCCCAGATATAACCACCCTGCAAAACCGGGTATTTTTCGATTACATCCCAATAGTCCTGCAGATTGCCGACGCTATTACCCATAGCATGGGCGTATTCACATTGGATGTAGGGTCGTTGTGGGTTATTTTCCGCATAATGAATCATCTGCTCAATACGGGCGTACATGGGGGCCTGGATATCGGTGTTAGTATAATTAGTCGCCCCTTCATACTGCACGGGGCGCGAGGGGTCCATGTTTTTTAACCACCGGTACGTCTCCATTAAATTTTCGCCATTCCCCGATTCATTACCTAACGACCAGGTGATGATAGAGGGATAATTTTTATCCCTTTCATACATGCGCCGGGTCCGGTCAAGATGTACACCTTTCCATTCCGGTCGGTAAGCCGGATGTTTGGCTTGTCGCAAGAGATCATTATCTAACCCTTGGTTGGTAGCACCCATACCATGCGCTTCAATATTGGCTTCATCAATAACATAAAAACCGAGTTCATCACAAAGGCGGTAGAAAAAGGGGTTTTTAGGATAGTGGCTACAGCGGACAGCATTGATGTTGGCTTCCCGCATGCGCTGCAAATCCAGACGCGTCAATGCTTCGGAAATCACATGGCCATAAATCTCATCGTGATCGTGTATGTTAACCCCTTTAAAATAAACGGCCACCCCATTGATCAGCAATTGGCTGTTTTTTATTTCGACCCGGCGAAATCCAACCTGCTGGCTTATGGCTTCGATGAGCTGTCCGGCGCTGTTTTTAAAGGTTATCAGTAAGGTATATAAATTGGGGGTTTCTGCGCTCCAGGAAGCGATCTGGGGTATTCGTGCGGTAAATTTGCACAGGCCCTGATCATCTTTAGGTACATTGACTTTTTTGGATTCGACATACTCTACTTTACCAGCCTGATTTAACAAGCGGGCTTCTACCTGATAAGCGGTGACCGGCTGTCCCAAGGTGTTGCGAAAATGCACATCCAGGTCAAATAATCCCTGCGTGTAAGTATCATCCAAATTAGCCCTGATCTTATAATCGCGGACAGTTACTTTATCCGTGGCATATAGGTACACCTCCCGGTCTATCCCGCTCAAACGCCAAAAATCCTGATCCTCCACATAACTGGCATCTGACCAGCGGTAGACTTCCACCGCTATTTGGTTATCACCCGGTTGCAGGTAAGGGGTAATCCGGAATTCAGCCGGTGTTTTACTGTCTTCAAAATACCCCACAAAGTGTCCATTCACCCAAACATAGGTGGCAGAGGTCACGCCGCCGAAATGCACATATACTTCTTTGCCTTGCCAGGTATTCGGAATATTAAAGGTTCGTTTATAACTTCCTACGGGATTAAATTCACGGTCTACGAAAGGCGGATTAACCGGAAAAGGATAAATAATGTTGGTATAAATCGGTATGCCATAGCCGTTGAGCTCCCAATTGGCCGGCACCGCGATTTCCTTCCAATGATCCACCGAAAAATCGTTTTGATAAAAATAAACGGGGCGGTCCGCCGGGCGATTGACCCAATGAAATTTCCACGGTCCGTTAAGAGTTTGATACAATGGAGAATATTCGTACGCGCGGGCAGACAGTGCCGATAATTCACTGGTGTGCCGGTAAAAAGTGGCGTGGGGGTACTCCATATTGATTTGGTATATTTCCGGATTTTCCCAAGCCGGGAGAACGGATGGCTGCGCCTGCAGGCCCACAATTCCGCCTACCCAAAATATTAATAAACTCATCACCACGTTGCGCATAATTCAATTCTTTAGTTTTTTAATACAATAACCTTTCGGTCATAAATTGATCCGAATATACAGCTAACTGCATATAACCATACCAGGCCGGCAAATTAAGAAACTAAGACGTAATAATTTTGATGTGGATCAGCCCATGTAAGGATTTGCATCCGGTAATAGTCAGATCATTTCATCACCAGGAAAAATAAAAATAAGACCACACTGATGACAAAACCAAACATAAAGATTTGGTAGGCATAGGCCAACATGGTGTATTTGCGCGATAAAATCTTACCCTGATTATAAAGATCGATGGTCATGTGTTCATAAACCTCTGCTTTGGTGTTAATCAAAGCATCCATTTTACTTAAATATTCCTGCTGAGTGTATTTCACTATTTCTCCAAAAAACAATAAACTGGATTTTTCTTTTACCTTGATGTTCTGTTTTGCTTTGACCACTTTAGGCCTGGCCGCCTGAATGGCAAAAACGACCGAAATTAAACTGGATAAAACGATGAGCACCAAGGGGATTAAGATGGTTCCCCGGTTATATTGAATGGTATCGGCTACGGTACCATAACCACTGATGGCAATAATGGCTGAAATGATCATGGTATTGATGCTGATGATCATATTCGCTTTTTGATCCGCCAAATGAATTAAGTTTACTTGATTCATGTAGGTGGACCGAAAAAGCGTTTCCCGCCCGCGGGCATCCTTTTCTTTTTTCTTCTTCTTTTTTATGGCTACTTCAGGAATCAGCCCGGCCATTTTGGAAGTTTCTTCACTGCGTTCTATGGTTACTTCGCCTTCGTTCATTTAGTTATACAATCGTTGCATTATTAAACTCTGAAATATATAAAAACTTATTTAGAAAACATAACGAAAGACGATCTTTTTGCTCGAAGTCATCACCGGAAAGGGATATAAAACTCCATCCGGTGTCGGCCAAACCACAGTTTATCATCCGTAGTAGATAAGGTAAATCCTTCCTGGCAATGCAGGGTGGCGGTTGTTTCTTCATTGCCCAATATGCTTTTGGAGCGATACAACCAACGTATGCTGACAATACCTGAACCAGACCGGTCTATTTGTAAAGTCCTCAGGCGGACTTGATTATTCAGGGCTGAATAAATGACCCGGGATGGGGATTCCTGATACTGATAATGGTGCTTTGAAGCCTCAGTAATCCGGTAACCTTGCAGGATATTTTTCAAGGATTCAAAATCGTCCCGTCTGAAAATAGTACTGTCTTTTTGATCATCAAAAGACATAAATTTAGTGGCTTTACCAATCTGTTGCTCCAGGCACAACACGTATTTGTCGATTTGCTTAAACAACATGTCGACCGCCATGGTCTGCCCGGCAAGGTGCCCCGATACGGTGAACCAAAGACTGACAATAAGTATCCTACCTCCTGTCATCCTTTGAAATCTACCAGGCAAGTTCCGGTCATTTCCAATGGGGGCTGTATCCCCATCAGGTGTAATAATGTGGGAGCAATGTCCGCCAATTTACCCGGTTTTACACTCAGCGGACGAGGGTCTATGATGATACAAGGTACGGGGTTTTTAGTATGGGCGGTGTTGGGAGTGCCATCATCATTGATCATGTAGTCCGAATTGCCATGGTCTGCGATGATCACCAGACTATAATCATGTTCGATAGCTACCGGAACTATCCTGGACACACAGGCATCCACGGTCTCGGCAGCCTTGACCGCCGCACTGAATACACCGGTGTGTCCTACCATATCCGTATTAGCAAAATTAAGACAAATAAAATGTGGGGCATTCGTCTTAATCTCGGCAATGATGGCCTCCGTAATACCATGGGCGCTCATTTCCGGTTGTAAATCATAAGTAGGCACTTTGGGACTAGGTATCAGCAGCCGTTTTTCACCCTTAAATTCATGTTCCCGGCCACCACTAAAAAAGTAGGTAACATGAGGATATTTTTCCGTTTCGGCGATGCGCACTTGTTTTAACCCATGATGGGCCAGCCATTCACCCAAGGTATTGACTAAATTGTCCGTTGAAAAGACCACCTGAACATTCTGAAAGGTTTTATCATATTCTGTCATGGTGACCAAGTCCATGTGGTCTAATTTATACATACTAAAGTCTGGAAAGTCCGTCTGGGTTAATACCTGGACAATTTGTCTGGGCCGATCCGTCCGGAAGTTAAAACAGATGAGCAAATCGCCTTCCTCCACCGCGCCTACCGGTTCACCCTGGTCATCGACCATCACTATCGGTTTGATAAATTCGTCGGTAACTCCGTCCGCATAACTCTGGGCGATGGCTTCGGGAGCAAAGTTACTGGCCTTGCCTTCACCGTGAACCATAAGGTCATACGCTAATTTTACTCTCTCCCATCGTTTATCCCGGTCCATGGCATAATAGCGCCCGATGATGCTGGCGATATTGGCTGATTTATCGATGATATAAGCCTGCAGTTCCTTTATGTAATGCTGGCCTCCTTTAGGATCGGTATCCCGTCCATCCATGAAGGCATGTATATTCACTTGTTTAAGCTGGTGGCTTTCGCATAAATCGATCAAGGCGTATAAATGATGCAGGTGGGAATGCACACCTCCATCAGACACCAAACCAAACAAATGGACCTTCTGATGTTTCTCTGCAGCTTTTTTTAATGCGGCATTCAAGACATGATTTTTCTGAAATTCACCGCTGCGGATAGCCACATTAATCCGGGCCAGTTCTTGATAAACGATGCGTCCGGCGCCAATATTCAGGTGTCCCACCTCCGAATTGCCCATTTGTCCCTCCGGAAGTCCAACCTCTTCACCAAAAGTGACTAACTCACTATTAGGGTATTTGCCATACAAACTATCCATATATGGGGTATGCGCTTGAGCTATGGCACTGCGTTGTGGCATAGGCCCATGGCCCCAACCATCCAGGATCATTAAAAAGGATTTGCGTTGCATATGTAACTATTGGAGCCCAAAATTCGTTAATAAAACGCGAGCCGTGCAATAAAATACGCGGTTATTTTGTTGAACAGAAAACAAGT
Source organism: Saprospiraceae bacterium (assembly GCA_041917975.1). Lineage (GTDB taxonomy): Bacteria > Bacteroidota > Bacteroidia > Chitinophagales > Saprospiraceae > JAYRWN01. The sequence continues at coordinate 27,103 of JAYRWN010000374.1, forward strand.
CTATTAAAAAATATGATTTATTATCAAGTAACCAGTATATGTCTAATGTTTTAACAGCCTATGCCTTACCTTTTACTTGATTATAATTTATTGAAAATGAATCTTTTAGTGTCTTGTTTAATGTTGGTTGGCCTGCTCGGTTTTGCCCAGGAAAGCACTATCGTACAGGCGCTGAAAACTAATGATGCCGCTACTATCCTCAATTTGATGAGTGATAAAAGTGAAATCTACATCGCGGCCCATGGTCTGGCCCATGATCGACAGAAAGCTGAAAAAATCCTGAATTCTTTTTTCACCCAAGAGCAGGTGACCACGCTGAAAATTATCCACCGCGGTGAAGCTAAAGACAAATCTTCCCAATATTTTATCGGTCGGATGACCACTACTCAGACGGCCGTATATCGTATTTTTATTCAGTTTAATACGACGGATAACCTCATCAGCGAAATTCGCATTGATAAAGAATAGTTTTATGGTGAAAGGCGGCTGATGCTCCACTGTGCACCCTCCCGGCTGTATAAGAAGCGGTCATGCAAACGATCAGGACGACCTTGCCAGAACTCAATGGCGTGAGGTATCACCACATACCCTCCCCAATAGTCCGGCTTTGGAATAATCGTTCCGTCAGGGTATTTGGCCTCAAGCATTTTAATGGTCCGCTCCAATACGTCCCGGCTGTCAATAGTCTCACTCTGCGCCGAAGCCCAGGCGCCGAGCTGGGAACCCCTTGGTCGCGAGTGAAAATAAGCCGTACTGGAACCGTCTTCAAATTTTTTAATTACCCCTTCCACTCTGACCTGACGTTCAACCGAAGGCCACCAAAAAACCAGGGCTACTTGACTGTTTACCTTGATCTCCTGCCCCTTCCGGCTGTTATAATTGGTATAAAAAACAAAACCGCCCTGAGCCACTTCCTTAAGTAACATCACCCGCGAGCTTGGTTTTCCCTCGGCATTGACGGTGGATAAAACCATTCCATTGGCTTCAAAGTTCTCTGCGGGGTTAACCTCGGCAAACCATTTTTTGAATTGATCCAGCGGCTCTGTTTCCAGATCAGAACGGTCCAAGGTATGTTTGGCATAACTTCGTCTCAAATCCTGATAATTGCCATCGGTATTCATCTTGCGATTTTAATATTTTATTTAATAATCAAACATGTTCTGGCAGCGGGCTTTCAGCAGCCGGTTTTTTTGCATAACCAACCCAAATCTTAAATTTCTCAGCCATATACAACAAAGACGGAACCAAGAGCAAAGTCAGGAAGGTAGCGAAACCCAAGCCGAAGATCATCGTCCAGGACAGTGGACCCCAAAAAGCCACACTATCTCCTCCAAAAAATATCTTAGGATCCCAATCCTCAAATAATGATACAAAGTCAATATTCAATCCTACCGCCAGAGGTATTAACCCCAGCATGGTCGCTGCTGCCGTTAACAACACCGGGGTCATCCGGGTCCGTCCAGCTTCAATGATGGCTTCGCGCAAGGGCATCCCCTGATCAATCAATAAATCCGAGAATTCCACTAACAAAATACCATTCCGCACCACGATCCCGGCTAGAGCCACTATGCCTACTCCGGTCATAATGATGGATATATCCATTCCAAAAATAATGAACCCCAGAAGTACACCGATAATACTGAAGAGGATTTCGGAGATGATTATGATCATTTTACTCAGCGAGTTGAACTGCACCACCAGGATAATCACGATTATACCGATGGAAATCAATAAAGAGGTGAATAAAAAAGACATCGCTTCCTGTTGTTCAGCTTGTTCACCTGCCAGATTAATGGACATGCCATCAGGTAATGCAAACCCTGTGGCCGCTGCTTTAACTTGAGCCACCACTTCGTTAGGATTAAACCCACCGAGCACATTGGAGGAAATAGTCACAACCCGTTTCTGGTCTTTGCGTTTGATACCCGTGTAAGTGTTTTGGTATTCCACATCCACTACGGCAGACATGGGTATCTGACGCAGGGCTCCGCCCATATTCATATCCCTGAAGATGATTTTTTGGTTCAGCAACGTATTTATGTTATTGCGCTGATTCTCTTCGAAGCGGATCTGGATGGGGATTTCATCATTCCCTACCCGGTATTTCGGCGGACGGTCCAGCCCGAACATAGATTTCCGCACGGCACTGCCTATCTGAGCGGTAGACAACCCTTCGCGGTTGGCGCGCTCGCGATTTATTTTCAGGGCTATTTCCGGCTTGCTGCTCTGCATATCCGACTTGAGCTCCTCGACGCCGGGTATTTGCAGAGAATCCAAATACCGTTTTAATCCGTTAGCCGAAAAAATTAGCTCATCCAAATCCTCACCGGCTATCTCTACGCTGATGGGTTTTCCGGTGGGTGGTCCGTTGCTTTCTTGTCCTACCGCTATTTCTGCCCCAGGAATATTATTCACGGCTTGTCTGATCCGATCCAAATACACCGAGGTAGACTGCCCGTTTCGTTTAGCAAACTCTACAAAGGCAACGGACACCTTACCCAAATGGGATGCCGTGGACATATCGAAACTGGTCGGGTCGTTTGCGCCCACGGCCACATTGGATATTATGGACGTGACCAGAGGATTATTTTCACCCACCACCTCATAAATTCGATTCTCCACTTCTGCAGTTATCTCATTAGTTTTAGCCTGGTTGGTGCCCACCGGTAAGGTGATGTAAGCATAGATAAAATTTGGATCTGACGTGGGAAAAAAGACCACCTTCGGACTAAAAATGCCCATCAGCACAAACGACAGGAAAAACAGCATAATCGTTAAACCCAACAATAAAGCCGGGCGCCACCCTTTTAGCCACCAACCCATGTGAATGGCATAGATGTTTTGTACTCTCGGCCACACTTTGGTCTGGAAAGCATCAATGAGGTGCACCAGGACGAATCTGTTTAATAAATACAATACCAAGATGACCAATGCGAAGTTGCCAATACCGCGCTGACCTCCGGCGTGGCTTAAAAAGGTTATCGCCAAAAAAATGACCACCGTCACCAGCAATCCGCGGGTAATCCTGGGTTTACGATCTTCCTCTGAATGGGGTTTCATAAAATCCACCGCAAAAACCGGATTGATGATGTAGGCCACCACCAGGGAAGCTAATAAAGTCACAATCAAGGTCAGGGGCAAATAAAACATAAATTTCCCCACCACCCCTTGCCAGGCCAATAGTGGAATAAAAGGCGCCAAAGTGGTTAAAGTCCCCGACAGGACCGGCAAAAAGACTTCGCCGGTGGCTATTTTGGCCGCTTGTTTAATGGGCACCTTGCCATTATCGAAGATGCGATGGGTATTTTCGATCACCACAATGGCATCATCCACCACGATACCCAAAGCCAACAGGAAGGAAAATAACACCATCATGTTAAGGGTGTAAGAAAAACCAAATGTGCTGCCTAACATGGGCATGGCTATAAAAGCCACCGCCACCGACAGGGGCACCGATAAACCCACAAAGATGGCATTGGTGGTACCCATAAAAAACATCAGGATCAGGGTGACCAGGATAAACCCGATGATAATCGTGTTGATCAGGTCGTGCAGGGTGGTGCGGGTCATGGTGCTCTGATCCCCGGTAATCGTTACTTTCAGTCCCTTGGGAAACTCGGTTTTCTGCAGATCAGCCGTAATGGACTTTATCATATCGGTAGCAATGAGCAGGTTCTCACCACCGCGTTTGATGACATTCAGGGTGATTACGTTTTGTTTGGCCAGACGGGCATAACTTTCCTGTTCCTCAAACCCATCCCGTATTTCGGCTATGTCTTTTAGATAGACGGTTGCTCCGGTCCCTCCCCGGATGACAATATCCCCTATTTCCGCCACATCCTTAAATTCCCCGCTGACCGCGATGGAGCGTTTTAATTCGTCCATAGCCAATTGACCTCCGGAGATGGTCATGTTTTCAAAACGAATGGCATTTTCGATATCCGTAAGGGTTACGTTGGCTGCCTCCATTTTGTACATGTTCACATTGATTTGTATCTCGCGGTCCATGGCTCCGACAATATCTACTCTGGTGATCTCTTTTAAGCCCTCCACCTTATCTTTAACCACTTCCGCATAACTTTTTAGCCGGTCCAAATTAAAATCTCCGGATAAATGGATATTCATAATGGGCACTTGAGAAATATCGATATCTATGATATCCGGTTGCTGGGGAAGATCTATCGGTAAGTCTGACTTTGCTTTATCTACCGCATCTTTTACTTTCTGTTTCGCATCCGCCACATCCACATCCGTCCCAAATTCCACCATGACCGAAGCAAAATCCTGAATAGAGTTGCTGGTTATTTTTTTCACTCCGGCAATACTCTTCACCTGTTTTTCGATGGGTTTGGCCACCAGGTTTTCCATGTCTGCCGGTGCAGTTCCGGGATAAACCGTATTAACCATAATCTGGGGGAAAACCACTTCCGGAAACTGTTCCTTCGGCAGATTATTATAAGCCATCAGTCCCGCCATAGTGATGATAATGGTCAGAACATAAATCGTCGTTTTATTATCAATAGCCCAACTGGAGGCAAAAAATTCTTTTAATACGTCTTTCATAATTTTTTTGTGCTTGCGATGCTAAATGTTTCAATCTAAAATCTTCATCATCACTTATTGGATAATACTCAGCAGTTCGCCTTCATTCACCTCCAGGTAGCCTACGGTTATCACGCGGTCACCAGCTTGGATACCAGTCAGTATTTCGGCCGTTTTATCGTAGATCTGGCCCGTGGTCACCGGTTTTTTATGCGCCACCCAACGCTCGCCCTCTTGCTGGGCCACAAAGACGAAACTGCCTTGTCCATCTCTTTGAATGTAATTGACCGGCACCACCACCGCCTGAGTATTTTGATAATCTATTATTCTCAGGATGGCGATCATGTTTGGCATTAAGGCCGGATCTGTTTTTAATGCCGATTGCACCCCAAAAGTGCGACCTACCGGATTGATGGTTTTTCCGATATAACTCAGCCGGGTTTGAATTTGCCTGTTAAGATCGGGAATATCCACCACCACCGGATTGCCCTCTCTGATTTTTCCGGCAAATGCTTCGGCCACTTCCGCTTTGGCCGTCAGCCGGCTTAAATTTATCACCCGCACACAGGGTGAACCGGGAGCCACGGTCTGGCCAATTTTAAAAAATACTTCATCGATGACTCCACTGATGGGGGACTTGATTAAGTTAAGGTCCTGCTGTTCCAATAAGGCCTTGATCTGTTTTTTTATCGTCTCCACATTATTCTGAGCCGATAGATACTGGACTTCCGTGCCGATGTTTTGATCCCACAGCGCTTTTTGTTTAATGTACAGGTCGGTGGCAAAAGCCAACTGATTTTCTATGACAGCCACATTCTGACGGATGATGGCATCGTCCAGCCTACCGATCACCTGACCGGCTTTGACCTGACTACCTGCCTTTACCGATATGGAAGAGACTGTACCGGCGGTGCGGGGACTGACCATCAATTCGTCCTCAGCAGAAATACGGCCCTGGATGTCAATATAATGGGTAAATGCGGTCGGTACCACCTCTTCTAATTTCACCAAACGCGCTTTTTCCACCCGCACGGTCGTATCCATATCCTGAATCTCCAGCTCCAACACCGCAATCTTATCGCTCATGGTCTGCAACTGTGTTTTCAGGCGCGCCAGTTCGGCTTTTTTATGCTCCAAGGTATTTAATGGGCCCTCACCCTGCTGGCAAGCCTGCAAAAGCAGACTGGTGGCAACGGTAATGATATATAAATTTTTCATAATATGATGCACTTGCATATTTTTTATTTTTAGTTTTTTTTAATCAGGTTATCTCTGTTTTTATTTACCCAGCGCCCATAACAATTCTTTATAAGCCATCAACACCTCATAACGGGCATTGATGTAATTGGCTTCAGCGGTGTACACTTCGCGCTCGGCTTGAACCACCTCGAAACTTGAGCCCACGCCGCCGGTGAATTTAGCCTTGGAGGTTTGTAATATTTGGCGCGCCAACTGCAGGGTTTTATCATTACTACCCAGGGTAGCCAATGTGTTTTGATAATTTACTTTGGCATTCTCCGCAGCCAGATTCACCCCTTGCGTAAGCAGGCTTTTTTGCAGTTGATTTTTACGATAACTCACCTTGGCGCGCTCTACCTTCATTTTTTTATCCGTGCCATCAAAGATGGGTACGTTAAGTGATAAACCCACAATGGAAGAAGGAAACCACCCGGACTCATCGTTATCAAATAATTTGTTGCGTTGCAATGCCGCCGAATAACTGGCAAAACCGCGCAAACTAGGGTAATAAGCCGTTTGTAAACGTTTAACATTGAAGTTATTTAATTTATCCAGCGAATTTAAAACGATAAATTCCGGGCGATTATTCAGGTCCGGTTTTTCAGTCACCACCATGGGTTGGCTAATGGCTTGTTCAATGAGCGGATCTAAAGCATCGGTGAGCTGAATGTCCTGATCCAAGGGATAATTCATCTGAAATTTCAGCACGTTGCGGGCCAGGGATTCCACGCCGGCTAATTTTTGTAATTCCCGGGCCAGTAAGTCTACGGCGAGTTGCAGACGATCCACATCCAGTTGCTCGGCAAATCCGGCTTTTTGTAAAGCCTTTGTTTCCTGCAAGGTTTTGTTTAAAACAAGCAAATTATTTTGAATGGCTTGTTTTCCATGATCAATGTGCAGCGTCCCCAGGTAGGCTTTCGTAACATTTATGGTGATATCCCGCTCGGTGATCCCGCGTTGCTGCCGGGCCAGTTCCATGGCCAGTCTGGCCGCCTTGAGACCGACGAAATATGCGCCATCAAAAACTAAAAAGTCCAAATTAATTCCGGCGGATAAATTATTTTTCCTCCCGAACTGCGCGGGAAAGCCTCCACCGGAGGGTGGTATGACTTGCGACTGATCAATAAGATTATAATCCAACAACCGTCCGTCAACGGCTGGGCCCAGAAAATCTGGGATGATTTGCGTGGGGATGGCCAAAAAATGCTGATAACCTGCCGATCCGTTGAGCTTGGGAATCCCGATCGCCTTGTATTCTTTGATTTGCAGATCTGCATCCAGGATATCTTCATCCACCATCTTCAGGTTAGTATGATTTTGCAGGGCATAGTTTACTGCCTGCTCAATACTAAAGGTCGATTGAGCCGGCGTCCAATAACTGAAGCCTAATAATACCCCAGCCGCAATAACACGTATTAATGTTGACATAATTCTATACTTCTGTAAAATTGAATTGTTGTATGATAGATAATCCTGCCGGGGTAGTGATCGCCCGCAAATGATATTCGATAAAATTTTTAAACAATTGATCCGTACTTATGCCCCGGTCTTGAAATCGATGAGGATCAGTCAGGGCAAACGTAAATTCCACATACAATTTGCTGATCATCTCCACCTCCATCTCCTCCCGGTATAATTTTTCACGTTGTCCGCGCAGCAAATTTTGGCGTATTAATTCCTGAACAAAATTGCGCTGATCCCTTTCCCACAGCACAAAGGCGTTGTAATGATATTTACGCAGATCATAGAGCGTGTTTGGCGACACTTCACGCAACATCTGGATTACATGTTGCCCTATTTTTAACATCTCCTCCACGGCATTTCTGCTGTCCCTACAGAGTTCTTCTAATTGGCATTTTTCACCGTGCTGATGCTGTTCCAGAATTTGTCTGATTAATTCATCTTTATTCTCGACCGTCTGGTAGAGCGTTTTTTTAGACATACCCAGATGATTAGCCAGATCGTCCATGGTTATAGATTTGATGCCATAACGCATGAATAACTCTTTGGCCGCCTGCAATATCTTTAGATTTGTCTCCACAAGTCGCAAAAGTAATTGTTTAGAGAATACGGAAACTATGACAGTTTCCAAAGTTTCCGAAAATCTCGCCCTACAGGGCTGTTTTACCGATAAAAAGCCTGATCTGCCAGACAAAAAATTCGACGAAATCAGCCCGGAATCCTCCCTTCAGGTCACCTTTCACTAGATTCGCTTACCACCAGGCTTGGCACGTCCATGACTGAACTTGGCATATAAACATTATCTTCGCCCTTTCAAACCCAATCAATGTCCAATTTTTTCCGCCAGTTGTGGGAAGCCATCAAAGGTAAAGAGCGCGATTACACCACCGGTAGTATTAACTACGCCATCTTTATGCTAGCCGTGCCGATGATCCTGGAGATGACCATGGAGTCCCTCTTCGCTATCGTGGACGTGTTTTTTGTGTCTAAAATTGGGGTAAATGCCGTAGCTATTGTGGGTTTGACCGAGTCCGTGTTGACCTTAGTTTATTCCTTGGCCTGGGGCATCAGCATGGGCGTTACCGCCGTCGTTGCCCGCCGTATCGGGGAAAAACACCCCGAAGAAGCCTCTAAGGCTGCCGGTCAAGCCATCTGGATCGCCGTCATCCTGGCTATACTGATCGGTATACCCGGCTATCTGGGCAGCGAGCACATCTTGCGGCTGATGGGTGCCTCGGAACCGGTCATTAGCGCAGGTCTCTGGTACACGAAATATATGTTTGGGGGTAATGTGGTCATCATGCTCCTGTTTATCCTCAATGCCGTCTTCCGTGGTGCCGGAGATGCGTCCATTGCCATGCGCACCTTGCTTTTATCCAATGCCATCAACATCATCCTCGACCCTTGCCTGATCTTTGGGTGGGGCCCCTTTCCGGCCATGGGCGTAGCCGGCGCCGCCATGGCTACCAACATCGGACGGGGCATCGGTGTGTTGTACCAGTTGTATCATCTCTTTTTCGTCAAACGCATCATCCACATCCAATCCAGACATCTGCGGTTGATCCCTCTGATCATCGAAAAGATTTTACGTGTCTCCACGGGTGGGGTATTCCAATTTATTATCTCCTCGGCATCCTGGATCTTCCTCATGCGCATCATGGCGCGTTTTGGCGAAGGGGCGCTGGCTGGATACACCATTTCCATCCGGATCCTTATTTTTACCATTTTACCGGCCTGGGGTCTGGCCAATGCTGCGGCTACCCTGGTCGGCCAAAACCTGGGCGCTGAGAAGTTCGACCGTGCCGAACAGTCCGTGTGGCGCACCGCCTTGTACACCATGTTATTTATGGTGGTGGTGGCCGTGTTTTATTTCCTTTTTGCATCCACCATCATGTCCTGGTTTACGGATGATGTACACGCTATCGCCTACGGTACCGAGTCGTTGCGTATCTTCAGCATCGGTTACCTCTTTTTCGCCTATGGGATGGTATTGAGCCAAGCCTTCAATGGTGCCGGAGATACGTTCACCCCGACTCTGCTAAATCTGATTTGTTTCTGGGCTATTCAGATTCCCCTGGCCTATTTCCTGGCCGTTACCCTCTCCTGGAACGCCCAAGGCGTCTATTGGGGTGCCGTCCTCAGTGAAAGCCTTTTAGCCGTGCTGCTGATCATCCTCTTCAAACGCGGCCGCTGGAAAAAAGTGAAAGTTTAAGGAAAAATGTGGAATTAGGAATTTGGAATTTGAAATGTTGAATTTTTAATCTGATCTCCTACATGTGCCATCTACCATCACCACCAATAGCTCATGGCTAACATCTAACTGTCAAGCAAATGGGATAACTTATTAATTATAAACCTCAAAATTTGTCATTATCGAGAATCAGTCTCGGTTGGCTAAATCCATTGGCGAGCTACCTCCAGTTGTTCTGTGGTCAATTTCAAACCTATATCGCATTTTAAACTAATGCCTTTGCGCAGTTCAAAACACGCAGAGCAGCTGACAGTGGGCGGTGAGCTGGCCGGTGGTGGAGAGGAAAAAAGTATGATCCAGCATCCAATGCCCCGGTCTGGCCAGCAATAAA
>JAYRWN010000375.1:0-3507 GCA_041917975.1 Saprospiraceae bacterium
AAATTTCCTGAAATATTAATTGCTTGTTTTAGTTCACCACTTTCATAAAGCTGTTCAAGGTCGTGGAGAATTTCAGTTAACCTTTTACGTAATGCAGGTTCGTGTTTACGATATTTATTTTGGTCAGATAAATCTTCTCTGCTGTTAATATTTCTATCCTTTGTGTATTCTTTGAGTTTAGAGATGCCCTCGATAGAATAATTCTCATCTTCAATTTTCCAAATAATCGCTTCTGCTCCATTCCAAGTAACAAAAGAATTCGACTTGATTCTTTCAGCTTTCTCAAGTGCGTTTAAAAGCATTTCATTGTCGTCTGCTTCTGTGTCAGGGAATTTTAGTTCCCAACCATTGAAAATTATACCCGAAACCTTGTCTGTAAATAAAAGCACATCGGGGAATTTGGTTTTCCCCGATTCAAGTTTTATTCCTGCATCATTAGTGGCATCTTGGAAAATAGTTCTGCCTTCTCGTATTTCTTCTTGTATCCAACTAATAAGTTGCCCTGCCCAAGCACGTTCATTTAACTTCATAATTCAATGTATGATATTCAGCAATTGGTTCTTTAAATAATCTTAATGTTGATTCCTCAATTTCTTTTCGTTTTAATGTCTCCTCAATTCTATCTGTGCAGATTTTTATGTAATCAATCGGCTTTACTTTGTGTAACAGAACATCTTCGTTTTTTTCAATTCCGATAAACTTTCTGCTTTCCAAGATTGCTGAAAGTAAAAAACTACCACTGCCACAAGCATTATCTAAAACAATGTCGCCTGGATTAGTATATGTTCTAATGAGGTATCTGCCCAATTCTATCGGTTTTTGTGTTGGGTGATAAACAGTTCCTTCAGATTCAGCCGTTTTAATGTAAACAAAATCATCAGTGTTTTGCTCCTCATAAAAAACTACATCATTGGGATAACGTTCTCCATTGCTTTTTACGTGGCGTGGTTTAAAGTCTCCGTAACTTCCTGTGTATTGGTCTTTACGAACACCTTTGTCGTATGCTTCACCTTGAGTCATTTGTGGGTTGTAAGTCGGTTGTTTTTTATAGAAAATACAGATGTCTTCGTGTTTGCGTAGTGGCTGAATTTTAGCGTTTAAAAAATTAGTTGGCTTGGATTTAATCCAAGTCACTTTATACTTAAATAATTTTTCGTTGCTTAAAATTAGTTTTGCTGTAAAAACACCTTGCGAAGTCAAGGCTATTGCTCCATTGTCTTTGATTATTCTTTCATATTCTGCCCAAAGATTTTGCAAATCAATCACTGAATCCCATTTGTTTTGGGTCGTTCCGTAGGGCAAGTCGCAAAGTATCATATCTACGGATTTGTCAGGGATAGATTTCATTACCTCTAAGCAATCACCTTGAATAACTTTATTTACAAAGTCGTCAATTTTTCTTTGTTTTTTATTTCCGTTCAGCGATAACACATATCCATTTTTGTGATTGTGTCCGTTACCGTTTGTTCCGTATTTGATTTTCTCTTCTGCTACTTGCATTGCTTGTAAAGCAAAATCTTCGTCTTGCATTTCGTAAACAATCTTGTCGCTAAGCCACTGAACAATTATTTGATTTTTTTCAGCTTTATAATACTTGCAAAGCAAGTTTACTTGTTCTTTTGTTGGAAGTCGTCTGCCGTTCTCTATTCGGCTTAATACTGTCTTGCTAATGCCTGTTTTTTTGGTAACATCTTCCAATAGCAAGTTTCGCTTTTCTCTTATTTCTTTGAATGTTAAACCAATAGTCTGCATACTGTCTAAATGTTAAGTTGCCAATTTTTGGCAAATTTAAGGATTATATTTTCCTTGTCAATTTTAAAGTTGAAAAGTTATTAACGAGCCATATTTTTCAAGTCAAAATGTTGTCTGTCTTGTTGGGTGGTGGGTGGGCTTGGGTGCGTTGGGGCAAAATAAAATGTGCTGCAAATTGTGTCGGCTTGTGAGTGGCTTTGCAGCTCTTTTTATTTTGCAGAAGCGTTGGCATTTTTCTGCCCTCCGTCCGCACTTACTGTCGTGATATAAACTGTCGCAATACCATTACCGATAACATCTGTATATACGCATGTTATTGCGTATATATTCAAATATCTAAAGTTACCAACTCTCCAGAAAATCCAGAGGACTTAGGTGCCTTTTTTTATTTACATTGGTCTGGTGGGTATATATTTCAGTGGATTTCAGGGAGTTGTGCCCAAGCGACTTCTGGATGACCCGCAGATCTACCCCCGCTTCCAGCAGATGGGTGGCCTAGGGGTGCCGCAAAGTATGTACGGACGCATAAGCTTCTACTTTGGCCTTCGCTAACGACTGATGAAATATAGACTGGATGCTCCGCACGCTGTATGGTCCTCCTTCCTGACCATCAAAATACCAATAGGAGGTCGGATAAGCCTGGTTGTAAACCTGTAGAAGTGACTTTAACTTATCCGGGAGGAAGACATATCGGTCTTTGGCATGATCCTGGTCACCTGCGGGTAATAATCACCGCCTCCCTGGTGGTTTAGCGGATTTATGGTTACCTTTAAGCGTTAAACAAATTGGTTTAAATCCGTGGTGATTTTTTAAAGGGATTACCATCACTAATTGTACGGAATATGGCGGATAAAATAGTGCTGATTACCGGTGACGCCGGCGAAAGTTTTGAAGTGTTATATGCCAAACAACGACTGCTGGAAGCGGGCTACCAGGTGGTGATCGCCGCGCCTTCCGTAAAAGCGCTGCATCTGGTGATCCATGATTTTGAACCCGGCTGGGATACCTACGTGGAACGCCCCGGGTATTATGTGGAGTCCGATGCGTCTTTTGAAGAAATTAATCCGGAAGAGTTTAAGGCCGTGTTGTGTATCGGTGGCCGGGCGCCCGAATATTTAAGACACCAGGCCCGCGTGCTGGATCTGGTCCGGCAGTTTGACCGGCTGGGCAAATATGTTTTTTCCATCTGTCATGGCATCCAGATCTTGATTGCGGCGGGTTTGGTCGCCAACCGGACGGTGACCTGTTACGAACACATCCGTTTTGAAGTGGAAGCTTGCGGAGGCACGTTTATCCAGCACCAGGAGGCCGTGCAGGATGGTCGCCTGATCACCGGCCAGACCTGGCAATCGCACCCCCAGTTTTACCAATTGGTGCTGGCCGCTTTGGCCCAGCCGTAGACCAGTGTACGAGTCCTTAAGGGTTATTTAAGGCCAGCATTCCCGGATTTTTTGGCGGACAAAAGTCACGCTGCGCTCCAGTTGGTCCATGCCTTCCACACCATCTTCTATACTGATCCAGCCGGCGAACCCCACCCGTTTTAATTCGCTGAAAATGGCGTCGTAATCGTTCAGTCCCCGGCCGATCTCGCCATGGCGCAGGCGTTTGGCATAACCGGCGGAGTCATTTTCTTCCCGGCGCAAATCGTCCAGCGTACCTTCCACCACATAGCGGTCGCTGGCGTGCATGGTCACCACGCGCCGGGAGATACGCCTCAGCAATTCCAGGGGATCATCACCGGCTAAATAGGCATTG
>JAYRWN010000376.1:0-3281 GCA_041917975.1 Saprospiraceae bacterium
GTTAGTTCCGGATTGATCTGGTCGAACACAAAATTATATTCATAGTGTTGATTGAGGCATAAATAGAATAAAATGATCATCGCCCCTATGATCGACAAAGAGTGGGTAATAAATCCATATTTCCCGATCTTAAACCACCCGCTAACGCTTTTATCCTCTTTAGTAAATGCCTGATAAAGGCTGTATGAGGTAACCAGAGCTGTAATGAAACCAAGAACGATAAAAAAATGGCCGAGATAACCCGGCCATAACAATTCACCTATGTAGTTGATCGACTTTTCCAAATTTATTATGATTTGAGTTTCAGCTCTTCATCTTTGTACTTTGAAGGGCATTTTAACAGGATGCCGGTGGCATAAAAATCTTCTCCTTTCATTTTCCCGGTAATGACTATCTTTTCGGACATCTCTATATCCTTCGGCTTTTCCTTAAGGTAAACCACTCTTTTTTCATCTCCATTTTCATCTTTGACATAAAAGGTAAAAAAATTGGGGTTTTCTGTAGGTTTATAAAACATTTCTTTATCCTTGGCCAGCTGACCAACTATTCTGACTTTCCTAGACGACTTTCCTGCATCAGCAAAAGTTTGGTAAGAATTTAAGTCATCGGATGAGGCCATGATAATAGCCAGGCCACCAACTATTAATGCTAATATGATAAAGTGCAGCTTTTTCATCTCCAGGTATAAACTAAATTACAAAGTTATCAATTTGCTTATTAAGCGCCACTTTATCTTTAATGAAATAATCCGTTAAATGTTTAATATCCAACTAATTTTACAAAAAAACAGGAATAGGTTTTACTTATTTGTGTTTATTCATATATATTAGAAGCACAAAATCTTTACTATATGTCTGAATGGAGGAGATTAAATGGGGAAAAAGTTAGCCAACCATTGCGGGAAGCCGTACGAAATATTATCGAACGTGAGGTTCAACAGGGTTATAAACTCAAGGTTTGTATTGGTACCGATTCCTGCGTACATGGGACACACATTGAGTTTGCGACAGTCATCGTGTTTTTACGGATCAAACGAGGCGCTTTCATGCTAATAAACAACTCTACCCAAAGTAAAAAAATGTCGCTAAAAGAACGGATGATCACCGAGGTCGGAAAGTCCGTAGAAATAGCCTATGGCATTTGCGACATTTTGGATGAGTTCCAGGTAGAATTAGAAGTGCACGCTGATATCAATACCGATCCATCATTTAAATCAAATGAAGCCTTAAAAGAAGCCATGGGTTACATCTTAGGGATGGGTTTTGTCTTTAAAGCCAAACCAGAGGCTTTTGCATCCTCCTACTGCGCTGACAAAGCAGTTCATTAATACAGCATCTGAATTAAACTGTTAGTATAGTCTTTTCGTTCTTTAATAGATTTAAACATTTAGCCCCGAGTTTTTTATTATTCTTGCTTAAAATTTAATACGTATGATCACCAGAGTTTTCTTCTTCATATGGGGACTGTGGAGTTTACCTTTAATGGCTCAATGGAAAAAGGTTGATTTCCAGCAGTATACACTGGAAAATGGGTTGCAGGTTATTTTGCATGAGGACCACTCAACCCCTATAGTGGTTGTCTCTGTAATGTATCATGTAGGATCAAAAAATGAAAAACCTGACCGCACCGGATTTGCTCATTTTTTTGAACATTTATTATTTGAAGGTTCAGAGAACATATCCAGAGGTGAATACGACTCCTACGTAGAGGGTTGTGGTGGAGCTTTAAATGCTAATACGTCACAAGACCGAACCTATTATTTTGAGATTTTACCTGCTAATCAGTTAGAACTGGGCTTGTGGCTTGAGTCAGAACGTATGCTGCATGCCAAAGTGGAAAATGTGGGGATTGAGACGCAACGGCAGGTGGTGAAAGAAGAAAGACGTTTAAGAATTGATAATCAACCTTACGGATCTGTCTTAGAGGAGTCTATGAAGAGGGCATTTAAAGAACATCCATATAAATGGCCGGTCATTGGCTCCATGGAACATCTTGATGCGGCCCAGGAAGCCGACTATAAACAGTTTTATACTGACTTTTATGTACCTAACAATGCAGTTTTAAGTATTGCTGGGGATATTGAAAGTGACCAGGCCAAAGCTTGGGTTAACAAGTATTTTGGTACCATCCCCAAAGGTAAAAACCCGGTCTACCGCCCTAAAGTTGTCGAGAAAGCTTTAGCCAAAGAAATCCGTGATACGGTATATGATAACATCCAACTTCCCGCTGTAATCCAGACTTATCGCATTCCTGCCCAGGGTACATCGGATTTTTATGCTTTAACCATGCTCAGTCAACTTCTATCTCAAGGGCAGAGTTCCAGATTTTATAAGTCTTTAGTGGACGACAGTCAAATGGCCATTGCCGTAGGAAACATACCGCTGCCATTGGAAGATCCAGGGATTATCTTAAGTTATGGGATTGCCAACCTCAATGTCAATGTGTTGGATGTTGAAAAGAAAATTGATGAAGAGATAAAAAAAGTGCAGACTCACCTGATTGATGAGCAAGAGTTTCAGAAACTAAAAAATCAGGTTGAATCAGATTTTATTAACTCGGCCACCTCTATGGCTAACATCGCTGAGTCCTTAGCCAATTACCACATGTATTTTGGAGACGCTAACCTGATAAATACGGAGATTGATCGTTATTTAACGGTAACCCGAGAAGATTTGCAACGGGTAGCCAATAAATATTTAATTCCTTCCAATCGGGTTGTATTACATTATTTGCCAAAACCTTCCAAGCCATAATTTTTTCGTTATGCGTAATTTTATCAAACTCGTTTCAAGCTTCCTCATTTTAGTTTTGTGGAATGCTTGTGCACCAAAGACCTCCAGTGTTGTTTCTACAACCTCCACACCTAGTCTTAAAGTAGACCAATCCTTTAGGGCTAAGGTTCCGGAAGCGGGTCCTTCCAAACCCATTGCCATCGGGGATTACCAGGAGTTTTCGTTAGACAATGGTTTGCGCGTCATTTTAGTTGAAAACCATAAAGTCCCTAAAATTAATGCCCAGGTTTATGTAGATATTAATCCACTATTGGAAGGAGAGGAATCTGGGTATACACAGCTGGCCGGGGAACTTATGTCTACGGGTACCACAAGCCGTCGAAAGGCTCAAATTGATGAACAAGTAGATTTTATCGGTGGAGTGCTAAATACGTCTTCACGGGGAGGATTTGCTTCTTCATTAAAAAAACACTTCCCTACCTTGATGGAAATATTTGCCGATGTGATATTAAATCCTGCCTTTCCTCCAGAAGAGTTTGATAAAATAAA
>JAYRWN010000377.1:0-13048 GCA_041917975.1 Saprospiraceae bacterium
GTGCCAGGCGCACAGGAGGTAGCTTTTATTGTCGTTGAACCTAAGGCGGACGAAATCAGTATGCCACAAAGCAATTATCTTAATAAATATCTGCGTCGCTTGGAAGACGCTATATACGGGCCATTATTTAAGGATTCTGTTGTAGGTTACCGAGCCTTCCTTGATGTGCCTTCCTTTATTGATTATTTTATTATCGGCGAGGTTTCACGCAGTGTTGATGCATATAAGAAGAGTAAATTTTATTATAAAGATGTTGATAGCAAAGGAGGCAAATTACATTCCGGACCCACCTGGGATTTTGATTGGGCGTATAAAAACATCCCGGAAGGCGATCCGGTTTTTCAATGTTATTATGGAGCACAGGATGGCTCAGGTTGGGCTTTCCGGGCAGGATTTTGTCAACACTGGCCTCCTTTTCCGGGTTGGATTCCGCGGTTGTTGCAGGACGGTTATTTTACTGGTTTATTGGAGCAACGGTACAAAACTTTACGACAGTCCATTTTAAGTGATGACTATTTATTCCAGTTTATCGACTCCGTACATATTGAATTAATAGAGGCGAGTAAAACACATTTTGTTCGTTGGCCTATCTTGGGTGTAACCTCTATAGGCTCACCAGAGACCAACCCCCAACCGGCGAGTTATATGGCCGCTCTTAATCAATTAAAAAACTGGCTTTCCATAAGACTCAGTTGGCTGGATAAAAATTTACCCACTCTAAATGTCCATCAAACTGAGGAGACCAAGCTGGTGGTGAAAATATACCCTAATCCGGTTACCCAGACCTTACATGTGGAAAGCACACATCCCATCAGACACATAGAAATGGTAGATCTAACCGGCAAACGATGGTGGTCAACGGAAATTAATGCAGTAATGTATAGATTGAACAGTCTAACCTTCCCCTCCGGTTTCAATTATATTAAAATTGTATTAGCATCCGGGCACACCGAAAATCATAAGGTCATTTTTTCACCCCAGCACTAAACCTGGATGCTAATCTGATACACTGCATTCACTAACATTCATCCCCAGTAAATCTGTACCTTCACCATATGACGAATATACCGTGGATCAAATCTTCTCTAAATTCTGCCAGGGCAGTATCCATTTATGCTGCCGTGGTCTGTTTTCTGGCTTATCTATCCATTTTTACATTCCGTAAAGCTTTTAATGTTGCTGCTTTTCAAGGGTATTCCTTATGGGGATTGGATTATAAAGTGGTTATTGTGATTACCCAGGTATTTGGATACATGCTGAGTAAATTTGTCGGTATCCGAATTATCGCCGAATTAAAACACCACGGTCGCGGTTGGTTAATCCTCGGCTTGGTAGGTATGTCCTGGCTGGCCTGGCTGGCTTTTGCCTTAATTCCTCCTCCGTATAATTTTTGGTGTTTATTCTTTAATGGGTTTCCACTCGGATTCATTTGGGGCATCGTATTCTCTTATGTGGAAGGGCGAAGAGCAACAGATTTTATCGGAGCAGCGTTAGCGGTTAGTTTCATTTTTGGTTCAGGAGTGGCAAAATCGGTGGCCCAATATCTGATGGAGCAATGGCAAATCAGTGAATATTGGATGCCTTTTTGGGTCGGGGCTTTGTTCGCTCTTCCCCTGGTGGGTTTAATTTACCTGATGGAACAAATACCAGAACCCGATGCAGAAGATATTAAGCAGCGCACCCGCCGGCAGCCCATGACTAAAAAGGAACGCAAAGACTTTGTGCATACTTTTTTGCCTGGTGTAGTCCTGTTAGTTATGGTCTACATTTTAGTCACCATCCTGAGGGAGGTGAGGGATGGCTTCATGGCCGATATGTGGCGTGAAAGTGGCGAAATATTCGAATCCTCGGTTTTTGCAGCCACAGAAAGTTGGGTTTCCGTGATTATATTAATTGTTATGGCTTCCCTGGTTTTAGTAAAAAATAATTACCGCGCGTTTAATATAGTCCTGTGGATTATCCTGGGAGGTTTTGCCTTAACCGGACTGAGTAGCTGGTTTTATATGCAGGGTTATTTATCCATTTTTGCCTGGATGACGCTGGTCGGGTTAGGTCTTTATCTAGTGTATATCCCTTATAACAGTATGCTTTTTGATCGATTTTTAGCTGCTTTCCAGTATGCAGGTACCGTTGGGTTTTTGATCTATCTGGCAGACAGTTGCGGTTATATAGGTAGTGTGGCAATCTTATTAACCAAAACCATCTTTAAATTTGAAGTTAATTGGTTGTCATTTTTTATCCGGTTAACTACCATCGCTGCTTTGATCGGTGGTTTTAGTACACTTTTAAGTTGGTATTATTTTCGTCGAAAATATTACCATTTAGACTCCCGGACACAGTCTACTGAATAAGCTAAAGCGTGTTGGGTTAATTTTTTTTCTGCTAACTTGTTAAGATAACAGAAATGCGCTTGATTTTTGCTACTGATAATAAGGCGCATATGAACCAGCAGATTTTCCTATGCGTTAAAGTCCCTGGGATTTAGATTAATTAGATTATCTTGCGTTGATCAATATCACTGTATGCGTCGTTATTTTTTACTCCTCCTTGCGCTGTGTACCGTCAGAGTTATCGCCCAAGATTTACATTTTACGCAGTTTAACCTTTCTCCGCTTACCCTTAACCCGGCATTAACGGGAAATTTTTACGGCACATTTCGGATTGGCGGGATTGCCCGCACCCAATGGTCTACCTTCACCACTGGTTATTTTACGGGTTCAGTTTATGTCGATGCCCCGATTATCCAGGGCTTCCGCAAGCAAGATTGGGTCGGTGTCGGCGTTCATCTTTTTCAAGATAAAAGTGGTTCATTGGGGTTGGAGTACAGCGCGGCCGGATTAGGTGCTACGTACCATTTGGGTTTAGATAAAGAAGCTAATAATGTATTATCCATTGGATTTCAAGGAGCTTCCGCTAAAAAACAACTTGATCCACTGAAAGTCAATGACTTAGTACTTCCTGATCAACTATTCGGTGGAGGATCTGGCGGAATGGATTTAGGAAAATTAAGCCAAAAAGGTAAAGGATACCAAGATTATACGGCCGGCATCATGTACCAAGGTGTCATCAATGATATCACGGACATGAAAGTAGGTTTCGCAGTGTTCCACCTTAATACTCCGCGGCAGGGTTCCATTTTTAATAACGGCGGAGAACGGATACCCATGCGTCTCACCGGACATGCGACAGTTAATACCTCCATTATGGAGAAAATATTAGTATCACCTTCTTTAGTTTTTCATAAAGTTGGCTCGGCTACGGAAATTGCCTTACAAGCCTTGGGAGGATGGGTATTTAATGAAGAAAAGAATATAATCTTCCATTTCGGCCCAGGATATCGATTTGGTGATGCTTTACAAATCTTAACCGGCTTGGATTATGGTTCCATAAGAGCAGGCGTAGGATTTGATATGAACATCTCTCAGCTGAGTCCTGCTTCCGGCTCATTTGGGGCTCTGGAAGTAGGTGTTGGATATATAGGACGGATTTATAAAAAACCAAAAGCCGATAACATTTTAATTTGCCCACGATTTTAAATGATCAGATATTAACGTATAAAACCAAACCTAAGCCAAAACCAAAACTACACAAAGACGAAATGAAATTTATTTTCCCCTTATTTTTATTGGCCGGCATTACTGCCTCCAAAGCTCAACCGTTTAAAGATACGCCTCCCTGGATGCTTATTGCTGAAGGTGATTTGCGTATGGAATGTTATCAGTATGCTGCCGCGGATAGTTTATATCAAGCTGCATATGATGAGTTAAGGTCTCCGGAACTGGCCATGAAGATCGGTCAAATCCAGATGATTCTACGCGATTACAAGCGGGCTGAATCCTGGTACGGACGGATAATTTCAAGGGATAAAGCCTATGCATTCCCTGAGGCCCGATATTATCATGGGATAGCACTCAAACGATTGGGCAAAAACAAAGAGGCCGCTAACATCCTAACTACATATATTGATAGCGCATTAGTTCGTGCGGTGAAAAACGACAGCCTGATCCAAAGTGCCGGACGGGAATTGAAAGGGTTGGAATTAATGTTTACAGAAGGCGGATTTGCAGATAACAAAGATATTTTGGTGACCCATTTGGGCAACACAGTAAATTCAATGAGTACCGACCAAAGTCCCAGCGTGGACCCTGAAGGAAACTTATTTTATACCTCTCTCGCTAAAAAGAAAGTCATTCGTCTGGATAAAGAAAATGACTACCACGCTAAAATCTATCAAACAAATCTGGACAAAAATAATAAATGGGTTAAGCCGAAAACATTGCCGGAAAATATCAATGGCGAAGGTATTCACAATGGAAATGTTTACATCAGTCAGGATGGAAACCGGATGTATTTGACCAAAGTCACCTTGACTGGCTCTGAATTAGAGACCAGCACTATTTTTTACAGCTCCCAAAAAGGAAGAACCTGGTCTCCACCGCAAGAAGTAAAAGGCGTAAACGGTAAATATCTAGCCAAAAACCCCGCTGAAGGTGAGGTCCTGGGTAATCAGGTTTTGTTTTTTGCCGCGAATATCCCCGGTGGTAAAGGTGGCTTTGACCTGTATTATGCACCCAAAATCAGGGATGGAGAGTTTGGTACACCCGTTAATTTAGGTGAAGACATTAATACCAACGGTAACGAAGAAACACCTTTCTTCCGCGACGGAAGTCTGTATTTCAGCACCGATGGTCGGCCGGGTTTAGGCGGATATGACATTTTTAAAACCACCTGGGATGGTAGCAGGTGGTCCAAACCTGTAAATCTGGGATACCGGTATAATTCTGGTGTGGATGATAGTGGCTTCACTTTGGAACCCAACGGTGAAAGTGGTTACCTGGTGTCCAATCGTATAACCCCCAATGCCAGGTCATTGCGTAGTGCTACCTGCTGTGATCACATCTATTCGTTTGGCAAAAAAGTCATCCAGGTGGACCTTTTAGCCACTGTATTGGAAGGGCGAAGTCCTTTGAAAGGGGCTAATATAAAATTGGTAGAAATGTTAGCCGATGATTTCGGACCACAAGCCGATCAAGCCCAGCCCAACACCCATGAATTTACCTTCCCGCTGGAAATTGATAAAGCTTATACCGCCATTGTGAGCAAAGCCGGGTATTATCCGGATACTTTTGCTTTTAATACGGTTGGTATTGTGGATAATTACACCATAAAAAAAACAGTCACCCTTAGACCAAAACCGGTTGAACCGGAGACTGAAACTATAACAGTCAGTGAGCCCATACGGTTAAATAATATTCTTTACGATTATGATGATGATCGGATTCTCCCGGCCGCAGAGCCGGATTTAAGTGCACTGCTGGACTTACTGAATCGCTATGCCAATATGAAGATTGAACTTTCGTCGCATACCGATGCACAGGGCTCTGATGCTTATAACGAAGATTTATCCCAGCGTCGTGCGGAAAGTGCACGCCAGTGGTTGCTTAATAAGGGCATTGCTGCTGAGCGGATTAAAGCGGTAGGTTATGGTGAGCGCCTAATTCTCAATCACTGCGTAAACGGAGTAAAATGTACGGATGATGAACATCGGTTTAACAGGCGCACCGAGTTCAAGATCCTTGAAGGACCCACCACCATAGAAATAAAAAAGGAAGTGCTCAAAGGCCAAAAAGTTCAGAAACCTAGCCGGGGACTGGGCAGCAGTGGGTTACGCTCCGTACGAAAGTTTCCCGACCGGGCGAAAATAACCTTTGAAGAAACTTTTCATGATTTCGGATTAATTGATGAAGGTGCCGAAATATCACACACTTTTTATTTTACCAATGCCGGTAAGGCTGATCTTAAAATTATGCGGGTTTCAGCCGGCGGTCACACCAAAATCAAATGGCCATCCGACCCCATTAAACCGGGGGATAAAAACTCTATTGAAGCGGTCTTTGATACTGACAATAAAACCGGTGAGCACGAGATCACCATTCAGATCATTGCCAATAGCGACCCCGTAGTTGTGGAGGCCAGGTTCCGGGTTTTTATTAAAGAAAAGAAATAATATAGCCCTGCCGTCTCTCCTTAACCAAATCGTTTTAACCTTAAAAAGTCTATGGGCAAGGGCGTAGAACCGGTAATGGCCAGATCGGCAAGAATTTCACCGATAACAGGCGCGAACTTAAATCCATGACCGCTGAACCCTGTAGCTATAAGCACTTTACCTGCAGATTCGGGCAAAAAATCCACTATAAAGTGTTCATCGGGTGAATAGGTATACAAACAGGTTTTCCAGGCTGTTGCCGGACCACTGGCGTCAGGCATAAATTTTTTGACGAAATCCAGCACCGGTTGCTTATCAGCTGAAGTTACCGCCCGGTTCACCTGATCTGCATCAGTTTCATCACCGGCGAGATGCCGGGCGATTTTTAAGCCGGCATGCCCACCAAATGCAGACTGATCCAACATAGGGAATCCGTACATAATTCCAGCCGCATCATCCATCATCCAGCAAGGAAACTTATAAAGCTCAAAAATCTCTTGGTCCTGTGGCCACATCCAGGCTAAGGTTTGTCGGGTCACCTTAAGTTTGGCGGATAACTGAGGCAACAATTTAGGCGCCCAAGCTCCGGAGGTAATGATTAATTTATCGGTAGTATATACCCTGTCGGTGGTGGTAACCACGACTTTATTATCCTGAACATGCCATTCGACCAGGGCTTCCCCGGCATGGATTACAGCGCCATCCTCCATCGCTTCCAACGCCATGAGGTTAATCGCTCTTTCCGGGGTCAAAAAACCGGCATAAGGCTCCAACAAAGCCTGATAACCGGAAGGCAAACGAAACATGGGATATTTTTCGATAAATTCTGCTTCCTCCACCGGATACACCGGTACATCAAACAGATCCGCCGAGCGCTGGACGCCATGTAACAAGACACTATTGGTTTGACCTAGATAGAGCAGACCGGTACGATAATAAACTTGCTGGCGACTTACCGTCTCCAAATCATGCCATAAATTATAAGCTCTTTTCAACAAGGGAACGTAATCCTCATGTTCAAAATAAGCCATACGAATTATACGGCTTTGGCCTCCGTGCGAGCCCAAATCGTGGCCTAAGGCAAATTTTTCTATACCCAAAACTTTTTTTCCCCGTTCGGCTAACTGCCAGCAGGCCGCGGAGCCCATGGAGCCCACTCCGGCCACTATTACATCAAAATGTGAATGACTCATTTCGGAAAGCTACGAATTTTTTTATTCACAGCAGAAAATCCCTCTAGATGTGTATACTATTTTCCATATTACCTTCATATTAAATAACCAGTTCAAAAAACTTATATTTAGTCACTTATGGAGAAACAAACGCGGATTTATGGTTATTGGCCTAACTGGAGTATAATCGTTATGTTTATATGGTTACTAATTTGTTGCAATAAAGAGAGCGATACATCGAATCAACAAATCGAACCCGGCAAAAATAAATTTACGTTGACTGTGGATGGTCATCAAAGACAATATTTTGTCCATGTCCCCTTCAATTATGATGGTAAATCTCCATTCCCGGTTGTTTTTATGTTACATGGAACCACGGGGAACGGAGAAATTTTTTACAATATTTCCGGATGGAAGGAATTAGCAGAAACGGATAGTATTTTAACGGTATTTCCTTCTTCAGGCCCAGTATGTATTATTGATGCCGATAATAAAATAAAAAATACTACCAAATGGAATTCCCTACCTTCAGAATGGCGCTATTGCCCTCAGGAAGAACCCCGGGATGATCTAAAATTCTTAAAAAGCATTCTTGAAGAATTGAATAAAAAATTAAATATTGACCAAAGGAGAGTTTACCTCGTTGGTTTTTCCAACGGGGGTCAAATGGCCGCGAAATGCGCTATCTTCTTAAGTGATATATTTGCAGCAATAATTGAGGATGCCGGATCTTTTTATACCGATACAGTATATCGCCCAATTCGCCGTCTGCCGACCGCTTTTATGTTAGGTAATCTGGATTATGGACCGGAAATGGAAGGTCCTGAGATAGCACTTTCCAAATTACCTAACTTATTGAATACTTCAAGCCCACAGATTAATAATTTAATCAACACGCATATCAAAAGTTTTAATCTGGAAAATACATTTAAGATTACCGGTGATACCAACACCGTTCTGACGGCTACATTTAAGTCTAAGGATGGCCAGCCTCAAATCTTGTTTAGCTTTGTATATGTCAAAGGATTGGGTCACATTTATCCCAATGGCGTCAATCATTGGTTATATGGAGCCAAAGTCCACTGGAATTGGCTGAAACAATTTAAGTTGACTGAATAACCGTGCGCGAGGTTTATACAATTAATTTTATTTACCATCAATCAAAAACAATATGAGCGAATTACGAAAAGGCACCATGGCTGTTTGGGGAGGAGAAAGTGAACCTTTTCCTGCCGGAGCAACCACACCGCCCATATTCAATAGCGTGACTTTTGCCTACGATGATTTGGATGATTGGTATAAAGTAGCCTTAGGGACACACCCCGGATTTATTTATAGTCGCAACACTAACCCCACCGTAAAAATTCTGGAGGAGAAAGTCCGACTTCTGGAAAATGGTGAATCCGCCACTGCCTTTGCCACCGGAATGGCTGCGATAAGCAATACCCTTTTCGCGTTGTTAAAACCGGGTGATAAAGTAGTGTCTATAAAAGATACTTATGGCGGTACAAGTAAAATCTTTTTGGAGTTTTTACCTCGTTATGGAGTCCAGGTCAGATTGTGCGAGACCACTTCGACGGAGGACATCGAATCGGCCATCCGAGAAGGATGCGATCTGTTGTATCTTGAAACGCCAACCAACCCCACTCTTAAAGTGGTGGACCTGCCACGCCTGGCCTCATTAGCTCGCCACTATGGCGCAATAGTCATCGTAGATAATACTTTTGCAACACCCATCAATCAAAATCCTTTAATCCTGGGGGCGCACCTGGTGGTGCATAGTGCAACCAAATTTTTAAGTGGTCATTCGGACGTGATGGGCGGGATACTGACTGGGCAAGCAGATTTAGTCAAAAAAGTATTTGAATATCGGGAGATTAATGGAGCCAGCCTGCCAGCGGAAGCTGCCTACATGATATTACGCGGCATGAAAACCCTGGAGCTGAGGGTGAGTCGGCAAAACGCGTCCGCCCTAACCATTGCCCGGTTTTTAGGTACCCACCCGAAAGTAAAGCAGGTGTATTATCCTGGCTTGACAAGTCATCCGCAACATACCACCGCAAAACAACAAATGCGTGGATTCGGAGGTGTATTGAGTTTTTCTATTCACGGCGATTACGACCAGGTCAAAAAATTCCTGCCTTCCTTGAAATTGACGCACCTGGCAGCTAGTTTAGGTTCGGTGAGTACCATTGCCGGGACACCGCGCACCACCAGTCATGTGGAATTAACCCCCGAACAACGGGCAGCCCTGGGTATCCCGGAAAGTCTGATCAGGTATTCCGTCGGTATTGAAAATGTGGAAGACCTAATAGCCGACCTCTCGCAAGCTTTGGATAAAATCTAAACGTTTCCAGGACATCTTACTCCACCACGATGACCGAATGAATGTCTAATTTAGGAACAATTACATTTGCCCCATGATGGGCGTCCCAGGAAAAGACCAACTCCCGATTTTCAGGTTGTTGTATGATCCTGCGCGGTTTTTGAGCCAGGTTTATTTTTAAAGCAATGTCGTACAAAGGGGGTATTTCGTCATAAGTGATAATTTGAGTGCTTTTATGGGTACCCCCACTATTGACCAGGTTAATGGTTAACTTCTCTTTTAAATTGTTTATGGTAACATGAATTAATTTCGAACCCGAAACGCTGACCATCGGATGAGGAAATAACTCGCCAACGACCTGAGCTAAAAAATCGCGTAATACCGGGCTTTGAAAATTTTGATAACTCCGGCCAAAATTAAAATAAATGGCCCCATAAGCTCCCTGATCCTTTTGGGAAATGGAAGAAGAATAACCTAGAGGATATCTCAAATCATCCGTTTGATATACCTGCCCTCTGGCCAGGCTTTTTTCTGAAAGTTTTACCTGCAGGAAATCATCCCGTATAACCGCCGTTTGACCTTTCATTCCCACCCAATAGGTGGAAGTCTCCGGTGTTTTATCTGTATTAAAATTCAACTCTTGTTTAAAATTCAGTACAGCACTGGCCCCGATAATCAGTACACGCCCCCCTTGGGTGACATAATGGTTTAGTTCTTTAATAAAATCCGGTTCCAGATAGTCCCATTCCGGAATAATTATCAGCGGGTAACGGTGCAGGTTACCAGTCAGATGATGCTCACTCATGACCTCCACCGCATATTGTGCATCCATCAGGGCAGACAAAACGCCACGGGTACTTTCTGCCAGGGCATTATTGTAGACATTCTGATTATATTTATGAAAGCTGGCCAGCGAATACAATAAAGCGATTTGAGGTACGGCATGTGCTCCATGCGTGTAAGCCTGGCGGGCCCGGGCAAATTTGGCTAACTCAGCCATCAAAGGGATTTGGTGCGGGCGAATGGAGGCATCCCTGTTTTGGGTAAAATAACACTGGTAACCGCCTCCCATGGCCATAACTTCCGCCGCCTCCTGATTAAGATGTTGCACGCTTTTCTGACCATGATTTCCTGTGTTGTATTGTGTGTTAAAACTCCAGGACATCAGATCCCAGGGTTTTTGGTATTTTTTACTTTGTGCCGCCAAAACACGGGCTTCAAACAAAGCGGAATTAACGCCATTCATGGGCGTTAAATCACCGGACATAAAGTCCACTGGAATATCCACAGGTTCAGGCATTAAAGAAGAAAAAGCCCAATTGGAAGCTACCTGAAATTCAGGTTTGTAATCGTGTAAACTAGTGACATAATGATCTACATAACGGCGGAAAGATTGCCGGGTAAACTGCATAAAGTGAGCATAATCCTGGTCTCCGGGTTTCCGGGGAATATTCCCCTTACCGGTTTCCCGGGCATAGGCTTGTAAAGCCGCAGGAGAATAATCCGGCACCGTTGCCCAGCAATCACCATCCACCCATACCCCATCCACGCCATAATCTGCCACCTCTTTAAGTTGGGGAATCAGCAAATCATCCACATACCTGCTATGCACGGAGGTTTTTTGTAATGAGGGTTGTCCATTGGCATCAAGTACTGCCCATTCCGGCTTTTTCCTCAGTGCAGCTTCATCCCAAACCCCGGAGTAGTGTACATATAAAGCTACGCCATGAGCCTTAGTGACTTTCCTGAAAATTTCCAGCGGATTTTTGGCAAAACTGGGCACCGGGGTGCCATCTTTTATTTTCGTTGGGTAACTGGTTACACCCGGATGGCCTTTACAATCTATTTGAATAAAGTCGGGTTTCACTGCAGCCAGCAAGGTGTCGATCATACCGGCGGTTAGTGTTCTGCCCACTAAGCTATCATTTAGCCCGGCATGAAAATCAAAATGTAATCCAAAAAAACTATTCGCCCGTCGCAAAGGTATAGGCTGGGCGAAAGACATCAATATCTGAGTGCAAATGATTAATAAAAGCAGCGTTAAACGCATGACCTTAGTTTTTTAATACCTGAAGATAGAGTCCATATTGACCAATTAAATCTAAGCTCTAACGGTATCTATTTTTTAAAAATTTAAATCAATACGCTTTTCCGTCAGATCTTATATACGTTACATCAGCCGGTGGTTGAACCCAAATTTTTCTAGTCGATTGAGCCAGGTAACCCTTCCCCCAATTTAATTCGAGGTGTATTTTTTTATTCTCCCGGACAAAGTCGGCACCAACAGCATCTGTTGGTGGAATTAACCAGCGGCCAGCTCCATGAGGCAAATAATAAGTGTCCAAAGGCCCTCGGTTATGCAGCGACAGGAGTACCGGTTCATTGCCCAAAGCCATAAAAGCCAATGAGCGCCCATCCCCATGGGTCCGAAATCCGGATTCCAAGGATACACTAAAAGTTCCGCCCCCTTGGTTTATTAAAACCATACCCGGCCAGGCATCGGCCCGACCCTGTAACAACTCCATGCCATAATCATTCCCAGTCACGATGACATCTTCGTCACCATCCTGATCGACATCCCAGGGAAACATTCCCCTCCAGGGGGCGATTTGCGCCAAGGCCGGCAATGGGTGAAGTGCAAAAACACCGTGGCCTTGGTTTTCTACATAACAATGACTTAATTGAGTAGCTTGTAACACCAGCGCACCTTGCAAATCTTGTTCGCTGAACATTTGTGGCATGGTGGCCTGACCAAATGAGCCATAAGTTTGAAATTTGGCTTTTAACTTGACCAATTGTTTTACGGCGTCATCCCGGGTATGATACATGTATTCATTCCGACGGCCCAACGAATCTGACCAATACACAGAAATGAACGGATCATATAAACCGTTTCCATCAAAATCTTTGGCATAAACCCGCAGAGGTTCGTCACCACTTGCTTTAAAATAGGTGTTTTGTCCACAGTTCCCCGCCAAATAATCCATATCCCCGTCCTGATCAAAATCTGCAGCGGTGAGAGCGGTCCACCACCCTATTTGATCGCCGAGGCCACTTTGTTTTGTTTCATTCACCAAAGTGCCATTATGGTTGGTCAGAAAAGTAAGTGGCATCCATTCTCCGGCAATAATCAGGTCCGGCCAGGCATCTCCATTGTAATCTGTCCATATAGCATCGGATACAATTCCATCAGGATTAAACGCCTTAAAATCAGCCTTTACAAAATGGGGATTATCTTTAGTTATACTCTCATTTCTCAGCAGGTAAGATGGTTCTGCCAGGGGATAGGCCTGAGGAACTATACTGCCGCCTACAAAAAGATCTACATCTCCATCACGATCATAATCAGCACCGCGAACCACCGTCCCATTTTGGAGGATGAGTGGTATCGCCATAGTGTCTACCCGGAAATGGCCGCTTCCATCATTAATGGCCAACACATGCCGGTAAACTTCATGCCCGGGAGGCGCATGATTACCCCCGTGTACCAGATATAGGTCCAGGTCCCCATCGTTATCCGCATCGAATAAAAGCGTTCCAATTTCTTCACCTAAAGCTTTGTTA
>JAYRWN010000378.1:0-3468 GCA_041917975.1 Saprospiraceae bacterium
AAAATCTGATGATGATAAAAAATCGTTATTAGAGAAAATAGGTGCTCTGCGCAAATGAGGGTAATTGAAAATAATGTGCCCTTATTTTCGAGTGAAATTTTTGAAGCACAGGTTATACGCTAAGAAGAAATGGAATTTGTTTTCTAAAATATGAGTAAGAAAAATTTTATCTGAATACGACAGAATACGACCATCATGAATTAATTTTACGTACTCCCGTGCTTATAAATAATTAAGGATAATTCTAAACATTATCCTTCTCACATGCCCACAAACTCCCAAAAATTATCCCGATTCACTTGCTCGGCGGTGGCTGGCGAATATTGGTCAGTCCACGTCTTGGGTGTACGGTGAGGTTTAGCCTGGTATTTAAATTCGTAGCCGTGCAGGATGCCCTGGTACTCTTCCACATAATCCAGCTCAGCACCGGTATAAGTTCTCCAAAAATATGGTTGTACCCGCTGCTGCCGGGCGGCATGACTTTTTAACCGCTCAGCCACTAAAAAATTCTCCCACAAAGCGCCGATATCCTTACGGTGCGTCAAAGGCTGGAATTGGTCAATCACCGTATTGCGGATGCCTACATCGTAAAAATAGATTTTATCCATTTTGCTGATTTCCTTGCGCAGATTGCGGCTAAAACCGGTTAATCTGAAGACGATGAACCCTTTCTCCAGCAAGTCGATGTAATTAATCACCGTATCATGACTTAATTCCAGCGCCAGGGATAATTCATGTATGGAGACCAGTGAACCGACCTGCAGGGCTAATAATTTCACCAGTTTATGTACTTTATGGGCATGCCGGATAGAGGTTAATTGTAAAATATCCTTATAAAGATATGCGGATGTTAATTCGTGCAGGTGTTCAACTTTTTGCTCCACTGTCGGTAGCGTATACACTTCCGGATATAAACCGTAAAGCAAGAAGGATTCTATTTGTGCCGATAGGGTATAACGCGTTTGTGTTACGGCTAACTCAGGGAGACTTAGGGGCCAGAGGGTAAAACTTCTGGTCCGTCCGGTCAATGGTTCTTTGATCTGATTAGCCAATTCCAGAGCCGATGATCCGCAGACCAGGATCTTCAGGCTGGGTAGCTGATCATGGAGTATTTTTAAGGTTAGCCCAATGTCCCGGAAGCGCTGGGCTTCATCCACAAACAAGATGTCATACCCTGCCAGGAATAACTTCAGTTTGTCCAAATCCCGGCTGGCAAAAAGTTCATGATGGGTAAGCTGATCCCCATTTAGCACCAGGTATGAACCGGATTGCCCGGCGAGCAGCTGTTTGATCAGGGTGGTTTTACCCACTTGCCGGGGACCAAAAAGCAGGATAACTTTCTGTTCGGTCTGCAGTGTTTGCAGGATCTTTTTTTGTATCGAGCGCTGTATCATGGACTAAATATCCTAAATATTTAGAATAAATCCTAAAATTTCGCGTAAATATTTAGGATTAACTGGAAAAATTCAGGTTATTAGGCTACAGGCAGGACTAAAACGCTGCATATGAATGCTTTGGGGAATAAATAACCTATACAGCCTAAATATTTTGGATTTATCCTAAATATTAGCGTGATAATTTAGAGTTTACTGGAAATATTTAGGTGTAAGATATGGCTTAACAACATTACTGAGCTGCGGGTAAGCCCTGACTCACCAAGGTTCTGCAGGCCGGTCTGGGTGACTAATGAAAAAAAAATTAGTCCTAATCTGCGTCTGATCTTGTCCGCAAAACTGCCGACTTAGTGATAACTTTTTTCAGCCTGGCTGTCTCCCATTTGGTTCAACAGAGCTTGGAGGCCGTGTAAATTCTGCAACAGGATCTGTTCGACGTCGGCATCTTCCACATGGCCCAGGATGCCGATGCGGCCGCGGTACCCGCTTTTTTGCAACACCTGCATCATCTCCAGTTCGCGGTCTCCGGCGCCAATAGGTAGGATCTTAGGCCCTTCTTTTTTCATGCCGTTGAGGTTGACCATCCACAAATAGGGTAAAGCCCGCTGGATAATCTGCTCGTAGCGTTCCAGCTGATCATGGGCGTGATGAAAGTTATACACGATCCCAATGTCCTGAATGCCGGAGGCTTCCAGGATCTTGACCTGATTGATGGGGTCGCCGAACCAATCCCCGTGATTGTACAGGGCTATTTTACAGCCGAGCGGTTTGGCCCGGTTGTATAAGTAGTTGACCAGGTCTACCCCTTTGGACACCTTGCCGGCCTGGTTCAACCCTTCAAAAAAGTTGCTATTGACACCCACCCAAATCTCGGTGTGTAGCCCAGATTCCTTCAAATGGGCGAATAAGGCCTCGTTATTTTTACCCAGGGCATCCACCTGGTCGGTTTGGCCGTCTAT
This sequence comes from Saprospiraceae bacterium, assembly GCA_041917975.1. Classification (GTDB taxonomy): domain Bacteria; phylum Bacteroidota; class Bacteroidia; order Chitinophagales; family Saprospiraceae; genus JAYRWN01. Next base: position 2,354 of record JAYRWN010000378.1, read on the forward strand.
CCATAACCAGACAGCGGTGATACCGATCTTCTTTTTTTGGGCGTATTGCCATTCCCGGACCATTTCCGGCAGGTGCTTTTCGCGCCAGTCGTAGGCATATTGTTTGATGCCCAACTTTTTTAACAGGTCAATGCGCTGCTCCGGCGTGCGATGTTGATTATCAAACGGCACAATACACCAAGCGGTGAGGTTGGATTTGCTGAAAATGCTCTGAGCGGCCACTCCGGTGGCACCCAGGAAGCAGAGCGTGAGGAGTATAAAGAGGTTACGCATACCCAGGATATAGTTTTAGGCAAAATACAATTTTCTCTCAGAGCGCGCGAAGGCCGCAGAATTTTTTTCTCGCCGAGCACGCAAAAGAACACCGAGAAGTTTTTTCACTGAGAACGCGGATGGCGCGGAGATGTTTTCCAACTTTAGGACTGGATGGCCCTCGGGTTTATCCTACGGATGAGCAAGTAGCTTGTACACAGGGCGAGGACCACCGGAAGGAAAGTCACTAGCAAAAAGATCAGATAAGAATTGGTTCTAAATGAATCAGCCTGTTCAGTAATAAATACGCCAGGACCGATAGGTCCGGAGGAGAATATAAATATTTGAGTCAAATTCCAGCCCAGATGAATGCCCACAGGCAGATACAGGGAGAGGGTTTTGGCATAACCATATGCTAATACCAGGCCCATCATGCCGGTGATAAAAAACGTTGTGGCCATGGCCATGGGGTTCCCGATTACACCAAAAGAAAACCAATGGTAAATCCCAAATGCAGCGGCAGAAAGCAGGATGGCTCTTAAGCGACCTAAGGTCCGCAGCAGGATGTAGAGTAGCACTCCTCTGAAGATCAGTTCTTCAAATAAAACCGATTTGATCGTCCACCACAATCCCGCAAAGACCAACAGAGGCGAAAGTTCCGGATTTAACCCCCAGACCACGTTTCCAAAATACATTTTCAAAATAAACCCCAGCGCACAAGCTATTCCGGTCACAATACCAAAGACGCCAAGGTAACCGATACGGGTCCTGGTGGGGCGTAAACCTAAAACGGATAAATTTTTGCGGTCATAAAACCATACGATAAGCCAGGATATGGCCAGTTGGACGAGTAATCCTAGCAT
>JAYRWN010000379.1:0-3824 GCA_041917975.1 Saprospiraceae bacterium
ATTGTGCCGTAGACAGGTTTATGTAATTGGTGCATCCTAAAAGCAATAAAAATAGACCCACAATCATAAGCCCGTACAAGGTAGGCCGGTGCCCAGTCCGATCTCCCAAACCCCCAAACTCAGCCTCAAAATGGATGTCTTTCAGCGGTTGCAAATAATGTTCAGTGATTAAAAAATCATTGCCATTCGTTTTACGCTGACGCAAAGCGTTGATCCTGGCTTCCAGGTTATCCGCAGCAATACCTTCCTGCACTTGAATAAAAAACTGAGTTGCCGAAGTAATAGAACCCCATTCATCCCAGGCATTTTTTCGTAATTCAGGTAGCATGGTCTCCAATGAAACAAACTCTAAAAAAGAAAAATCGGTTATTTCCTCAAGATTGCTGACCACACCGGTTACGACGGTGCTGAAACTATCCTGGTAAATGATGGTCCTTCCGATAATTTCATCTGCAGAGATAAATTGAAAATATTGGCGTGCCCGCTTTTCTGTTAAAACCGTTTTGCCTGGCCCTGTTAATGCATTTACCTTATTTCCAGCTAACCACCGGTAATAAGGGAGAAAGGTAAAATACCGATCGTCAGCATAAATAATTTCTTCTTGATTTTTAAAATCTCTTATTGCCCGGGAACCTTGTTCAATACTCACCTTTAGGTCCTCAGCTTTAACAAATAAAACCTCTTTTTCTATACCCGTTAATTCAGCTGGGATGGCCGAGGTTAATGGCCCGGGTACACCCGAATTCTTAAATTCGTTATCTGGGAAATGCATGTTGGAAACTACCCGGAAAATGCGCTCTCCGTCCTGGATAAAATTTTCATGACTGAGTTCATGGTGCACAATTAAATAAATAACTAACGCTGCACTAATACCAATAGACAGACTAATTACATTAATTAGCGTAAATAATTTTTTTCGGAAAAAGAGTCTTAACGCAACTTTTAATTCAATTCGAGGCATATTAAAAAATATTTCTTAGTTTATCATATAAGCAGTAATTCACTTATTCAAATCATTCGTTACGTAACGATTCTACAGGATTAGTCAGAGCTGCCTTTAAACTATGGTAGCTTACCGTGAAAAAAGTGACCAGTAATATAATCGCTCCAGTCAGAGCCACCATCCACCAGCTGATGTTTATGCGGTAAATAAAATTATCCAGCCATTTGGTCATCAGCCAGATCGTTAAGGGAATAGCTACAAAAAAAGCTATGATAACCAATTGTAGAAAATCCCATGCGACCATGTTTACAATGCCCTCTGCAGTACAACCCAGAACTTTGCGTATCCCTATTTCCTTTACCCGTTTCCTTACAGTGAAGGATGCCAGGCCAAATAAACCTAAACACGATAGAACGATAGCCAACAAAGCAAATCCTTTATTAAAAGCTGCAAAACGATTTTCCGCCCGATAAAAAGTTGCGATCCGTTCATCAAAAAATCGACCTTCATAAGTGATGTTGGGGTTTACTTTATCAAAACCCTTTTTAATCGCTGCGATGGCGCTATAGGCTTGTTCCGGTTTAATTTTTACCCCGGTATTATAAAAGAACTTCTTACTTGGACTCATCAAGATCGGCTCGAGTGGATCGTGTACTGAATGCGAATGAAAGTCAGCGCACACACCAACGATACGTACATATCTGGCCCCCCCTAAACGTAAATCTGTGCCCAGGACCGAATCAGCATTGGTAATACCTAAACGTTTTAAAGTAGTATTATTTAATACACCTTCCGTTACACTATCCCTATTATCACTAAACCAGCGTCCGGCTAATAATTTCAGTCCATAGACTTGCTGATAATCTTGATCACAAAATTTTAGAGAAATATTAAATGGTGCGTCATCCTTACCCCGACCCAAAGCAAAATTGGAGGACCAGGTGTTACCAGATGCCGGCAAATCACTGCTGAAACTGACCGCCTCTACCATGGGCAAGGATAACAGTTCTTGTTTTAACGCCGGCAAGCGTGATAAGGAAGTAGAATCATAGTTTGCTGAAAAAGTATAAACCAGGTCTTCGTGCTTAAATCCCAAATCCATTTTTCGAATAAATGCCAATTGACTCATCGTGATCACAGTACCAAGAATGAGACCTTGGGCAATCATAAATTGTAGAACAACCAGACCTTTGCGCAATGAAAAACCTCGCTGACTTTTTTGGGGAATTATGTCTTTAAATATTTTAACGGGTTGAAAAGATGATAACACCAACGCCGGGTAAATACCGGATAAAACGGCCATGCCTAAAGCCAGTCCGATCAGAAATAACCATAAAGATGAGTTACTAAATAATGAGGAGCCGGTATTCACCGCAGAAATATATCCGAGTACAGGCGTAGTTAAATAGGCTATGAATACCCCTAACCCCATCGCCACCGTTACGACTACCAGGGTCTCCGTCAAAAAATAATAAACGAACTGTTGGCGATTGCTGCCCAAAGTTTTGCGTATGCCAATTTCTTTGGCACGCTCCGTTGCTAAAGCTGTGCTTAGGTTAATAAAATTAAAACAAGCCATCACCACAATTAATAATCCAATGAGGGCCAGCACCAAAATCCTCTTTTTAGTGATCGTATATCCAACTCCGGTGCCCAGGTCTTCATTGTAATGCACATCTGCCAATGGCTGCAAATAATGCTTTTTCGTTCCCCGGTTATTATCGGCCACATATTCTGCTTTACCGACCGCAGCAATAGCTTGATTAGCCACCTCATAGGACATACCCGGTTGTAATAAAGCCCAAACTTGGTTGTTGCTGCTGGTGGAGCCCCAGGTCTCATCATAAAAATATGAATCGGCATTAGCTTTATAGGTTGGCCAGGACACCCAATATTCGATCTGAAAGTCTGTATTTGGTGGCGCATTGTCGACCACCCCAATCACTTCAACCTGAATCAGGTTATCCAGCACCAATGTTTTTCCAATGGCGCCTTGCCATTGCTCAAAACATTTTTCTGCCATGCGTTTATTTAATATAATAGTATTGGGCCGATCCAACCCCTGGGGATCACCAGCCAGCCAGAGCCAATCAAAAATTTTAAAAAAAGCCGGCTCGGTAAACACCGCGTAGGCATCGTCACCCATAAAAAACTTTTTACGGTGCGGTCCGCCTTGTTCATCCGGTACGGCCAGATCAGACCAAAGTTCATGATACCGGCAGGCTACTGCAAATTGTGGATAATCATTAACCATCTGTTCCATAGCCGGAATAGGGACACCCGTAGTTAAATTGGTTCCCTCTTCCGGTGTAAAATCTTCCCGGCAAATGCGCACAATCCGCTCATAATTTTTAAAACTTTTATTGTGGCTTAACTCAAAAGAGACTATATGGTAAATAAGCAATGCAGCCGCAATACCAACACCCAATCCTAAAATATTTATAGAAGTATAAAGCTTGTGTTTTATCAAAGCTCTCCAGGCTAATTTTAAATTACTCAGCATACGGTTTATACTTTAGATATAATTATTTTTTTAAGAAAAATACCTTTTTACCAGACCTGTTTATTCCACATTTATAGACTTATCCAACACGTTTTAATACGCTGAAGGATTTATGCTTCCACATACTTCGTAAGGACGATTTAATGTAATTTCTTAACATGTCAGGTTATTTTATAAATATTTTTATCATTCTTTTAATTTGCATATCGTGGCATATTAAACCCGATATGTATTTTTTCCTCGGGTTTTAAGGTTTTTATCTTCATAGGTCAAATAGGCATCTTCTTCAGAAGTTTTCCGGCAAAAAGATTTTAGTTCAGGAAACAAATGTATAGCCACTGTGCTAAGTGGTGGAGTTAACTGTTCACTTTCACCTAG
>JAYRWN010000380.1:0-8145 GCA_041917975.1 Saprospiraceae bacterium
GGTTTAGCTCAAGAAGATACCTCATCAGCCACCCGCACCAAACTGCTGCGCGATGTCGCTATATTTCCGGTGCCGGTTGTTTTTCGATTTCCGGAAACCGGTTGGGGTGGTGGCGTAGCGATGACTTCAGCTTTTTCTTTTTCCCGGGATGCTCTGGGATCAAAGCCGTCTCAATTATCTGCCGGGATTACTTACACCCAGAATAAACAAATTCTATTTTTTATCCCTTTTAATCTTTTTCTGGATAATGGCCGCTATTACATTAATGGGGATAATGGCTGGTTTCGTTACAATTTCTTCTATTATGGCATCGGAGAGAAACGGGTGCCTGAAGAGCGGTTTGATGTAACTTTTCCACGCATTCGTTTATTGGCTACCAAACAAATTCGCAAAAACATGTATGCCGGCGTAAGGTTTCAGTTTGAAACCTATGATGTCACCAAAACGGCCGGGGGTGGAGAATTAGGCAGTGGCCGCATCGCCGGCAGTGATTACAGTAGGACGATTTCTTTGGGCCCAGCCTTAGTACGGGATACGCGCGATGCAGTTTTTTATCCGCGCAAGGGGGCATTCGGAGAGTTATACCTGTTACCTACCCTGAAAGCTATTGGTGCCGATCATAATTTTGTGCGCCTGTACGCCGATTATTCAACGTATCAGAGTTTTGGATCTAAAAAATGGGTTTGGGCAAATAATTATTTAGCTAGTTTTATCTGGGGTAAACAAGTTCCCTTCAGCCAATTATCTTTTCTGGGTGGCCCCAAGAAAATGCGTGGCATTTATGAAGGATTTTTTCGTGATCACAACAGCCTGTTAATCCAAAGTGAATGGCGCTGGGAAGTGTGGAAACGGCTAGGTTTGGTGGGTTTTGGTGCCATGGGCTGGCTGGGTAATCAAGAAGATGTCATACGACTGGGTAAACCGAAATTCACCTATGGCGCAGGCGTGCGCATTACCGGACATAAAAAAAACCATTTGAACATACGGCTTGATTATGGCTTGTCCCCATATGGCAAAGGGAATTTTTATGCTACTATCGGGGAAGCATTTTAATGTTCTGCGGATAAAATCTTATTTTTTATTTCTCCTGAAATAAATTTCTGTGGATACGTCAAAGTTTATTCCTGATCATAAGCTTTTCTCAGCCAGACAACATGTGAACAGGTTTATTTTGAATTTTTTTATTACAAAGGTATTATAATGCTATGCCGGGGCTGGTAATAAATTTACCTGTCTTTTCTCTGCAGAGCAGGTACTCCTTTTGTAATTTTAGACGATGAAAAGGATTTTAGGGTTAAAGCTAGTTTTATTGGTTTTAGCGGTGAGTTGCACTAAAGAAAATAGCCTGAATGATTTGACTAATTTGGATTGCCGGAGTCTTAGTGTTAAAAAAATAGTTATGTATGACCTCCCTGGCGGTCAGGACTACGTAGACATCACGATACAAAATACCTGCCAGCGCTGCAGCGGGGCATTGTTTGGCCATATGACCATTTATTTATTACATCGTGTATCATTGGATACGCTGGCTTTTTCGTCCTGGTGGGAATTTCCACTCATACCGAATAAGGAAACCATTACTTATTCACTGCGCGCCTCAACGGTCGATTTACCGGCCTCAAAAGATTTGCAGGTCTATATTCCGTTTATATGTGTGGATATACCCAATAAATCGAACTAGGCCAGTGGTCCGGTACCACAAAATAATCGTTCGTTTAGGATGTTTTTCTGCCATTTGGAAACTTGTTTGAAGAAAATTCATAAATTTAATTGTTATTAACTCTTTGTATACCAAGGTATTATATAAAAATGTATTTTTGTAACAAAAGTGTTAAAAACGGAATTCCGAATTTGAATTAAATAAAAACACATTGATTATCAGAGCATTGTAAAAATTTTACTATTGCTAAATAAATAAATCAAATATAAATCGGGGCCTGAGTGGACAATTAATCCAACTTCTCCACCATTTTATAAATTTAGAAATAAAATCCACTAAGCCCAATAAGGGACATATAAACTAAATTTTTTCGACTCACTCTCGGGATCCTTAGGTTTAATTTTTCCGGCATCTATCGCGTCTTTAATTAGTTTGGAAATTTGTGCTGCTTGTTTGTCGTGCATGCCAAATCGTTTCCTCAGAGAAGCATTGCTGAATCCACCATGTCCAAAATACATAATGATACTATGCTGGTAACAGGCTTCGATACGTTCATCATTACTCATCGCGGCAAATTTGCGAGGTGAGAATATTGTGACTTTAAAAGCATTTTCAAACTCCTCAAATTTTAGTGGGGGTAAACCGAAAAGCTCAATTGCTGTTACTGCTTTTTCAAATCCTGAACCCCGCTCTTCACAAATGTTGTATCTGCGGAATGCAGCAGCTAATATTTCGTTTCTTGATTCTGGCGTAGTCCTAATTAACCTATCTATTTTCTTTGTGGGGAGCAGTTTGCCAGGATTAGTAAACTCTATTCGGTCTTCAAATATTTCAATCATTGGCCCACTTCCTCTAATTGTAAAGTCTTGGTGGATCAAACAATTAGCAGTTAATTCGCGAATGGCAATTTCCGGATAAACAGATGTATCATGCCTCAAGGCATTTTTAACAACCTCGCTGCCCGGTAACAATCCACTAATGAACTGAATCAGTCCTTCAAAACCGATCGCATATCCTTTAGTTCCTGGATATTCTTTGCTTCCTTTAACTTTATTTTTTCCTTCATATTTTATAAGCCGAACTGCTTTGCGACTTAGGCCATCAAATCTGTTTTGGTCTTTAGCTGCTGCGACAGCTCCAAAATTAGTGATATAATAGCCCTTGCCATCTACATCTACAATCATCTTTTCGTCTTTAAGCCATGCCAAAATTTCGGGAATATTGCTAGGTACAGGTTTGCCAACCATATGCATTACTTTATCGTATTCCAATAAAGTGATGATTTCCACATCATTCAATAATTTAGACGAATGCAGCTCCTCCCAAGTCGGAGATTTACTGTTAATCATTAATGCTCCTACCTCTTGCCGAGATGCTTTGCGGGTTGTACCTCCACTACGGATAAATGTTTCCTCAATACTTTTACCATTCAGATGTACAGGTTTGATGGCGCTTTCCTTGATGTAAACAAATAGGATGGGTTTACCTCTGAATTCTTCAATGCTGTGATCAATACTAACTAAAGGGTTAACCCCATCTCTGCAAATCGATCCAAGCCGTTCAACGATATTGTCAGTACTCTGTTTAGTGATACCTAAAATGGCGCTAGTTTTATTGTCAATACCAAAAGCTAGAAATCCGCCACCAGGTAAATTTGAAAAAGCGGCGATATGTTTACATAGTTTTTCATTATTATTAGATAGATCAGCCTTCCAGTCTAACTCGTTTAGTTCACTTGGGACTTTTCCCAGTGACTTATCCAACCACATAATTGCTTTGGCTATCCAGTTTTTCATATTTTCAAATTGTTATTCAAATAAAAGTCTTTGCAGGTCTATATTCCGTTTATATGTGTGGATATACCCGATAAATCGAATTAGGCCAGTGGTCCGGTAAAAACACCATTTTCATAAATTAACTGACCGTCCGCATATATTTTTCCACCCTGGCGCATGTCAGTTATCATGTCCCAATGTACGCTAGACTGGTTCTTGCCACCACATTGATAATAACTTTGTCCTACCGCGAGGTGAATGCTCCCACCGATTTTTTCATCGAACAGAATATTTTTAGTAATTTGTTGAATCCGGTAGTTGGTACCAATAGCTGCTTCTCCAAAATAGCGCGTACCTGGAATAGTAAAAATTTGATCCAGAAAATCCTGGCCTTTGGTTGCGGTCCAGTGTTCTATGCGTCCATTTTTGACGTCCAGGCGAATGTTTTCCACTTCGTGTCCCATATAAATGGCCGGATAACTAAAATACACCTGCCCTTCCACACTATCTTCCACCGGTGCGGTAAATACTTCTCCGCTGGGCATGTTGGCGCGGCCGTCCGAATTAATCCAGGTGCGTCCGGCTACAGAAAAACCGATATCCGTGCCAGTATTAACATACCGTAAATGGGTGCAGGCGTTCAAATAATCCACTACCTTTTGTTGTTGCTCACGTACAGATAACCAGGCTAGCTGGGCATCATCCTCATCCAGGCGACAAGCTTTCAAAATAAACTGGCGGTATTCTTCGAGGGACATGCCGGCTTCCTGGGCGGCCGCATGCGTGGGATATTGGCAAAGGCAACGGCGCATAGACCCATCACCGGTGCGTTTAAAATAGACTTCATTGAGCGGTTTGAGCGCGTTCTGACGGATTTTTATTTTTTCAGCCGGATTATTTTGTTCTTCGCGTAAATTGAACGGTGCCCGGATCACCAGGTAAGCATCAAAATGTTCGAAGATATGAGCTTGCAGCGGGTTTACCCATTGTAATTGGTCCTCACCGGCTTCAGTGAGAAATATTTTCTCCTGTTCATCAAACGACAGTTTGATTTCCACATGCGCTCCACGCCGCAGACCCAGGCGATACACCTCGCGCACCAAAGGTTCTGCCAGGAGGGTAGAGGTTACATATATTTTGTCGCCGGGCTTTACAGCCAGGCAATAGTCGATAAGTAGGGCGGCGTATAGTTCCAAAAATGTTGGCATTGGGTTTTTTGGCAAATTAATTAAATAATTTTTGGCTGTGGAATACCTTTAATCGCTTAAGTGTATTTGTACACATCACCGTTGAAATTGAGTCCTGATAATTTTTATTAATTCAAATAAAAATAAAGTACTTCCACCAATACCTGCTACGAAAAACCACTGGTTCCAGGTCATAGCCGTGAACCCAAATAAATTAGCCAAATGAGGAATGCCGTGAATTGCGGCCAACATTAGCATGGTCAATAATACAATTAAAATTACGCCTACCCGGAATTGCCAAAATTCTTTTTGCAAGAGGTGTGCCTTGGTGCGGAAGGTTAGGATCATGGCCAGATTGGAATAAATTAAAGTGGCATAAGCCATCGAACGGGATAAAGTTTCATCATAGTTTTTTGAGCCTAACCACACGTAAATAAGTAATACTATTCCTAAACTAATTATTCCGATCAATCCGCTGTAAACAACTTGCTTTAAAGACAATAAAGGAATTGCAATGGGTCGGGGTGCCTGGCGCATAGTGTCTTTTGCCGCAGGCTCGTTTTCGATAATAATGGAGCAGGTCGGATCGCTGATCAACTCCAAGAACAATACATGTGCAGGCCATAACATCACCGGCCAACCGAGGAGCAAAGGGAGGATAGCCAGTCCTACCATGGGGACATGTACTGCAACGATAAAAGCGATGGCTTTTTGGAGGTTAGCGAATATGCGTCGACCTTCTTTGATACCTCCTACAATGGTGGAAAAGTCATCATCCAGGATGATCAGGTGTGAAGCCTCTTTGGCCACATCGGTGCCTTTACCTCCCATAGCGATACCCACGTGTGCCGCTTTTAGAGCAGGAGCGTCATTGACGCCGTCACCGGTCATGGCCACAATATGACCCTGAGCTTTTAAGGCCTGGACTATCGCTAATTTTTGGTGTGGTAAAATACGCGAAAATATTCCTGCCGTGGTCAATGGGGCTTGAGGTTCGGTGGTGGTTAAATCCTGACCACTGATGATCGCATGGTTTTGCAGCCCTATTTTTTGGGCTATACTCAGTGCTGTGCCGGCGAAATCGCCGGTGATCATCTTGATGTTAATCCCGGCAGAATGGCAAGCTTGCACGGCTTCTTTTACCCCCCGTCTTACGGGGTCACTAAAAGCGATTAATCCCATGAAATCAAATACGAGGTCATGGAGTTGGGCGGGTAGCACCTTTTGCCCTCCATGGCCTTTAGCGATTCCTAAGATACGTAAACCTTGTCCGGATAGACGATGCACTTCGGCTTGAATTTGGCGGCGGTATTCCACGTCGAGGTGGCAAAGATCAGTGATGTCTTCCGGAGCCCCTTTAGCCGCGATGATCCACGACCCATGCCCGGTATGGCGATGATCCCGCCATACATAGGACAAAGCCATCAAACCGCCCTCCATGGGGTATTTTTTCTCCATGATTCGGTCAAAATGCAGATGAACGGCATCCAGGTATTTTTTGTTTTCGAGTTTGATGAGGGCCAGGTCAATGGGGTCAAAGGGATCCTGTTGGCAGGCTAAAATGGCGTATTCCACCAGGTCATGATAAGCGTGGGGAATGGCCGAGTGCTCCTGCCCCGTAATCAACCATTCGCTAGGATTTTTAAAAGAGAGGTCCTCCCAGATGACCAGGCTGGACGCCTCCATGCGGTTTTCTGTTAAAGTGCCGGTTTTATCTACACATAAGGAAGAAATCGCACCGAGGGTTTCAATGGCTTCATTGCGGCGCGTGAGTACATTTTGTGTTGCTAACCGCCAAGCCCCTAAGGCTAAAAAAATTGTCAGTACCACGGCAAACTCTTCCGGTAAAATACCCATAGCCAAGGTTAAACCAGCCAACAAACCCTTTAATAGTTCGCCATTCCGATACACGTACACCCCCACCAGAAAGGCTGAGGTTAACAAGCCGGCCACGGTAAAGCGGATAACTAACGTGCGAATATTTTGTTGCAACGGTGTTTTTTCCTGTTTAATATTCACCAATGATCGGCCGATTTGACCAATGGAGGTGTTGATACCTGTATGTTTCACCTGTAGCATGCCTTGTCCATGCACTACCAAAGAACCGGCATACACTTGCATAACGTTTGAAGGTTCCCCCTCCTGCGAAGACTCCCCGTCTGGTAGCTTTAATACAGGAAGGGATTCCCCGGTCAGCAGGGATTCGTCTACCTGTAAATGCTCAGTCATAATCAATACCCCATCTGCCATGATGCGGTCTCCTTCCTTGATGACCAACAGATCACCGGGTACAACATCTCTGCCGGAGATGGATTTGGTTTGGCCGTCGCGAATAACTTTGACGTGCGGCATGGTCATCTGTTTTAATGCCGCTAAGGCCCGCTCAGTGCGATGTTCCTGAACAATGGTAACCGTCATCGTTATCAGAAAAAAGAAACTTAACACGACGGCATCCTCAAGGTCACCCAGTAAGGTGTAGATAACCATACACCCGATCATTAATAAAATTAATGGTTCTCCAACGATGCGGATGATGGACTTCCACCAGGTTTTCGGTCGATCATCCGGGATTTCATTAGGCCCATGCAGGTTTAATAAGCGCTGGGCTTCCTGACTGGTTAAACCTTTGGGCCTTCCCGATCCGGTTTCTTTGCCGATATCCAATGCCCTGACCATCTTTTAGGATTTTGAATTTTGGTGAAGGGGCACCTGGTTAGGAAAACACCAGTGATCAAAGGTTGTCCCGTCAGCTGGTGCAGAATACGTGCGGTCAGTGTTTGTGGCTGGGTGGTAAATATCCGGTAGAACTATGGTGTCACCTTGCGGATTGATGACTTCCAGGTCATAACGAATGCGGATTTTTGTTCCCACAGGCGCATAATAATATACATACCAGGCGGCAGATTCGCTTACTCCGATACAACCGTTAGAATACGCTTTGCCCAAGGTCACCGGATTGGTGGTGGGGTGAATCATCTGACCATACCTGATCCCATTAATCTCAGGCTCCAAAAATGGAATGCGGGGTAAGCGAGTGACCCGATTATCATCCCGCCGTGTTGTGGTGTATTTAACGTTATCCACCGGATTAATAAAGTCCGGATAACGGTTTATGGAAACTATCCGCCCTTGGCCTATTTTGGTGCGCAAATCCACCTCACGACCGGCCATGGCTAAAAACTTTTTTTCATTTCGACCGACACGTACAGAAAAAGCCAGGTATGGTTCCTGACCGACCATAATCCTGATTGCAAATTCCGGGACATTTAAATCCAGCCAGGTCTGATTGAATGTAGAGTGTAATGAGTCGATCTGGTGAGTATCCGGAATGCGCATAACATCGCCGGGCTGCAAAACGGTTAAGGTTAACGGGTCGTCTCCATTTAATCCTTTTTCAGTTAAGATGTAATAATCCGTATTGGCCAAAACCTCTAAAAGCCAGGGATTAAAGCGCACTAACATGTGTTCATTCAGATCCGACCATCCCCAACGGCGCAACTGAGCCACCAGGCTGTCCATAAAC
>JAYRWN010000381.1:0-4712 GCA_041917975.1 Saprospiraceae bacterium
CGTATTAGTGCCCTTAAAAAATATCGCCAAAATTTCTCTGGTGCCATCGCCTCCGGTTATCCGCCATTTTAATAAAGAAAGATATAGTTTGGTGAGCAGCTTTGTAGCTACCGGTTATAATACAGACCAAATAACTACCGATATTGAACAAAAGATTCAAAACGAAATTAAACTCCCGCCGGATTATCGCGTAGTCGCAGCCGGTGAACGCGAAAGTCGTGAAGAATCATTTGCCGGATTGGGGACCATTATCATCCTCACTTTTTTTGGATTACTGGCCATATTAATTCTTGAATTCCGCACCTTCAAATCTATTTTAATTGTGTTCAGTGTGATCCCTATGGGATTTATCGGAGCTTTGGTCGCTTTATGGATCACCGGCGAGACGCTTTCCTTTGTGGCTACTGTAGGCATCATCGCCCTCGCCGGGATCGAAATTAAAAATTCCATCCTCATGGTCGATTACACCAACGCCTTGCGCACACAGGGCATGAGCTTATATGAAGCCGTAATGGACGGGGCTGAAACCAGGTTCCTACCGATATTATTGACGTCCATGACCGCCATTGGTGGGATGACCCCGCTGGTGTTGGAGCGATCACCATTAATTAGTCCGCTGGCTATTGTATTGATCGGTGGACTAATTAGTTCTACATTGTTAAGCCGTTTGGTGACGCCGGTATTATATTATTTAATACCGCCGAAGGTGGACTGATCAAACTTAAGCCGAAACAAGCGGGAACCTAATAAGTTAGAGTAAACGTGTGGGTGTGAATGTGGTAAATTTGAAACACAAACCACGCCCCATATACAAATAAACAGATACACAGATACACAAATTACTGAGTGAATTAAACGAAAACAGGTTGGCGGGTGATGAATTTGAAATAAAAATGATCAGAAAAAGCTTGTTTACTTAAATGACAAACCGATTAAAAACTGGTGTATTTTCGCGTATAGGTAAATATCAATCAAAGACACACGAGTTATCACCGCTTTTTATGCCAAAGAGGCTTTTATTCACTTGGCGTGGAGAGCAGATAGCTTGTTGTAAATTATTTTTATGACCACACCTTCGACACCGGCACTGCAAATAAGTTTTCGCCGAAAGGGATCATCTTGTCACCGGTATAAAGTACAATGCCTCGCTTAAATTTGCCCCTGGACAATTCCGCCAGCCGTCGAAGTCCGTTAAAATCAGCATTAGTCAGGGATGCAGCCAACTTAATTTCGACGCCATAGAGTGCTTTTCCCTGTCTGTCTGGCCCCATGCAGTAAAATTACCGGGGTATCTTTCAGGGCTGCTTCGATACGAACAGTTGGCCAACGTTTGAACGCCCGATTTTAATATTTTAAGCACAAATATAATCCAAAACGAGCATAAACTCAGAAATCGTGGGTAAATTTGTACCACATCGTGGGTAATTTTGTACCACAAACCCCGCCCCATTTACAAATAAACAGATACACAGATATACTAATTAACTGAGCCAATTAAGCGAATACAGGCTGGAGGGCGATGAATTTGAAATAAAAATGATCAGAAAAAGCCTAGGACGTATCTATCAACACAATTATGAATGGATTAATGCGGAAAAGGAATTTCGACGTGTACATGATCTGAATCCCGCCACTATCGAAAAAAATTTCCTGGCTAAGTTTATTGGCATGATGGACGGCCCGGAAGAAACCACACGTTTTCTTAAAGATGCTTTAATCATCGATCCATTGGATATAAATACGCTCGCCCTTGGCTATGTTGGTCGAAGAAAACTTCGGATGGCAAAGCCTGCCCCTTCGTACAGGATTTTGGGAATTTTCGGCCACCTATCTCTGCTTCCAGGCACTTAGTGGTTTTTCGCATAAAGTCTCAAGCCACCATAGATACCGACGCTGAGGGCTTGTATGCAAATCACAATACCAAACTGCTGGAGGTAGATCATAAGCATTTTAATCGCAAGTTTAACCCACGGCACAATACCCTGTGACCGAAAGACATATTCTGTATCATAGACGCTTGGCCATACATCATAGTATGCCCTGTACAATGGAACTTCCGGAAAGTTGACGTGAACAAACTTGTGTAACAGGTTGGAAACAAATGCAGCTCCCAGGATTGCCATGATGCACTTCATTGCATCTGCTTCCCCGGATTTCACAAGGTATGCGATGATCGCAATGGCGACCGTCATTGGAAATGAGATCACCAGGAAATCCAACACTTCCAGCAGCTCTTTTTCAAAAAAATCAGGCCTGATTCGATCGATGATCCACACAGAAAGTGGTGTGGTGATGAGTTGCGGCACGGTGATAAACCACGTGACGTTGCCGACTTCCGTTTTCAGAGTTTCATACCAGGACATACGAAGGGGTTTTGAAGTGAAGCTAAGAAATTACTCGCAGCAATTGTCATGTTCATGACCAACCATCACTTTAAAGTATTTGACCAAATGACCATTAAATCTGCAAAATTTGTGATTTATTGACATTTACCACCTATAGCTCTTCCTTTTAATAAGCGTAACAAAGAGATTTAGTACTGGTTATAGGCACATGATCTGCCACTACTACCTTCCTTATCCCCATATCGTATTCCAAATCGCTTCAATAACCCCAACGTCTATCACCGAGATATAGATAATAACAACGAATAAAACCACATATACCACCAATCCAATTATGTACGGACGATAAGGACGCTTCTTGATAATATCTATTGTCATCAGTGATAGGATCAGGAGCAATTGGACAGGGCAGGTAAACTTGAAAGAGGGGGAACCGAAGTAGAAAGTACTCACGTCTTGTTGCATTTGCGTTTGCGTTTGGCTTGAGAACTCACCCCCCTCCTTCGCTACCAACTTTCTTAATACTTATGCAAAGATTTTAATTAATTATGGATCTTTTAGCGAGGCAATATCCCTTATGGAAAAAGCCATTAAGCTTGATACCAATTCGATGCGTTCTTATGCAGCACTAGGGCATAGCTATCGCGGTTTGGGCAAATTAAAAGAAGCATTATTAGCCTGGGCCCATCAGCATGACTCCTACGGGAACCACGATTTGGCTTATATCTACAGAAATTCAGATTTTAATACAGCGATGCAAGCCTGGATAAAAAAAGCCGCTACACCGGATGCACCTATTTATTCCGGTGATTTCACTGTTATGGTGATATTTGCTTATCTAAAAGATAAAGAGAATACATTCAAACATCTTGAACAGGCTTATCTGACCCATGACCGGATCGAAGAAATGAAAAACTGGGTCATATTCGATTTTTTACGTGATGATCCCCGTTATAAAGAACTTTACCGGAAGCTGAATTTCGACGCCTATGACGAATACCGGAAAACATTGAAATAGTATTTTGCTTAAGCAACAACCTGGCGGAGTTAATTATTTACGAGAGGTCTATATGAATACGGAAAAATTATAAACGCATAGTCGCTGACCTGATTACTCGAAAAGCCATAAAAGTATAAAACCCAGGTTTTGATTACAGTATTTACTTTAATCAATAATAACCAAATTATTTACCTATTTACAAACTTGCCTTTTATCCAAATAGATTGTTTTAAACAATTTTGTTTGTAAATTAAGGGCCGAATTAGTTTTGGGTCATGTCCTATACCCGCCAACTAGCGGCCATCATGTTTACCGACATCGCCGGATATACGGCCATGATGCAGCATCATGAGACGGACGCATTGAATAAATTACATCGTTTTAAGGAGGTGTTACATTCCTTAGTTCCCGCACATCAGGGTGAGATCATTCAATATTATGGCGATGGTTGCCTGATTATTTTCAAAAATGCGGTGGATGCGGTCAGCTGTGGAAAAGTTTTGCAGGAAACATTTGCTCTTGACCCTCAGGTACCTGCACGCATCGGCATTCATTTAGGAGAAGTAGTTTTTGAAGATGGCAATATTTTTAGTGACTCGGTGAATATTGCTTCCCGGATAGAAAGTATGGGTGTACCCGGGGCAGTACTGGTATCGGACACCATTCAAAAACAAATTAAAAACAAACCGGAGTTCCAGCTGACCTCCTTAGGCCCTTTTGAATTTAAAAATGTCGACGAACCGCTGGAAGTTTTTGCTTTATCCAATCCGGGACTCCCGGTCCCGGGAAAACATGAGTTGCACGGTAAGTTTAAAGAGCGTGCGCCAAACAAAGTACTTCTGAAAAAAAAATTATTACTTGGTTCCCTGGGCTTGTTTTTCTTGCTGAGCCTGGTCGCCGGTTATTTTATTTATAAGTCCTCCACCCTGCCGAAACAACAGAAGTCCATCGCTGTATTAGCATTTACCGACATGAGCTCCGACAAAAGTCAGGAATATCTGGGTGATGGCTTGGCCGATGATATCATCACTTCGTTAACCAAGATCCATGACTTGAAAGTGATTGGCCGTACATCATCCTTTCAGTTCAAAGGAAAGAATACTGACCTGCGTGAGATTGGAGAAAAGCTGGATGTATCTGCGGTGTTGGAAGGTAGCGTACAAAAATCAGGGAACAGGATCCGAGTTACGGCACAGCTTATTGATATAAAAGATGGAACACATATTTGGTCTCAAAAATGGGACAGGGAAATGACTGATATATTTTCCATCCAGGATGAAATAGCTTCCGGTATTTCGGAAAAACTGAAAGTAACATTTTTAAGCAAGCCGGGAAAAGCTGATATAAAAGTAAATCCGGAAGCCTAC
>JAYRWN010000382.1:0-13451 GCA_041917975.1 Saprospiraceae bacterium
AAAACTGGATGGCCAGGAAGAAACTATTGCCCGGCAGGAGATCAAAACTATGCAAGCGTCTCCTATCTCCGCCATGCCGGATGGCCTCGAATCCAGTATCAGTGTAGAAGAAATGCGGGACCTTATCACCTTCATCAAACGGGGAGGTTCCTTAAAAACATCGCCTGTTCAGTAATATTTTAAAGTCATTGAAACGACATAATTAAGTTTTTACAGCTTGTCCATCACCTAAAAAAAGGGAGGCTGCCCTCCCCTTTTGTTTTATAATATCATTATGAAATATTAGCCTAATTTTTTTCAAAGGTGAGATAGTCGGATCCGCCATTACCTCCACTGATGTGTTCCAGGACCAGTTTTGAAGTGGTGGTTTTGGACGTAATTCGCCAATCTTCGGTGAGGCCTTCAAAACTACTGGGCGAAAGGAAGGCCAGGTATAATTTTAGATCACTATCCTCGTTTTCCGTGGCCCAACTGCCGGTGATGGTGGTGGAGCCTTTTACTGCCGAGATCAGGCCATTAGTACTGAACGTAAAAGTATAGCCGGTGAATTGGTTAGTGTGGTCTTTTCCACTATCTACAAAATTGGTGATCCGCCAGGAACCAGCCACCACGGTGGTATTCATCTGCTGCGTATCGGTAAATGGAGAAACCGTTTCTTGAGTGCATTGGGTGAAGAGTAGCAAGGAGGATAAACTAATAAAAATCAATATTTTCATGGTTACAAATTTTAGCATTGTAACGCTAGAAATATCCCTTGGCTTATCTTAGGTTCCTTAATTCTGACCGAATCGGGAAATTGTATTGCTGAACTGGTCTTTTCGCAGCTCAATAAAAACTCTGGATCATCAGACAGACTGCATACGCACGGCCAGTTGTGCCGCTAAACGGGCATTATTAAGCACCAGAGCTATGTTAGCCTGGACCGTGCGGCCGTTAGAATGGCGATGCAAATAATCCAGCAAAAAAGGAGTAATCTGCTTGCCGTGAATGCCTTGTTCACGGATGGACAATAAAGCTTGGTGCACCCACGCTTCGAGCACTACCGAGGGTATCTCATGTTCAACAGGAATGGGATTGGCGATGAGCATGCCGGAAGGCAGCCCTAAACTAAAGTGCTGGTGGATCACCGTAGCCAGTGCATCTAAAGTGTCAGCCTGGTAAGGTACCTGCCATGAACTGGAGGCGCTGTAAAAAGATGGAAAATAAGCCGTTCCATATCCGATAACCGGCACGCCCATGGTCTCCAGATACTCCAGAGTGCGCCCTAAGTCCAAAATGATTTTTGCACCAGCACTGACCACGACCACCGGCGTCCGAGAGAGTTCCACCAGATCGGCAGAGACATCCAGAGTTTGTTCGCCTTCACGGTGCACACCTCCTATTCCACCGGTAGCAAAAAAACGGATGCCAGCCTGATGGGCTAACCGCATCGTAGCTGAAACTGTGGTCGCCCCCATGACCTTGCGGGCCAACACCCAACCCAGGTCCCGGGAAGCTGTTTTGATGGCTTGCACACCATCCCGGCACAGACGCTCCAGGTCATGCTCCTCCAGGCCAATGTGGACTTTGCCATCAAGCACGGCTATCCCCGCGGGGGTGGCCTCTGACCCCAGAATAGTTCCATTGAGTTGTTGCGCCAGCTGGAAATTGTCAGGCCAGGGTAAACCGTGGCAAAGCAAAGTGGATTCTAAAGCCACGACAGCCTTTCCATACTGCAAAGCGTCTTCTACTTCCGGTTTAACTTGAAAAAATGCAGCTGGCAAGGGCAAAAGTTTATTTCAAAACATCAAAAACATATGAATATTTGGCCGTAAAACTGCGCTGATTAAATGCTGCGTTGCCGCGAGCATCGTTATACACCAGGAATAAACCGGTATTAGCTTGTTTTATCCACCCTATCCGAATGTTAGATGACCACAGATGCAATACATTATTGTACTGGATGAGGGCTTGGGTGAAAAGATGTGGTGTAAAAGAATACGCCAGTCGGGTTTTAAAAATATTGGTGGTAAAATTACCATCGGGCAGTTTGATGTAGTTGGTTTGTAAGCCAAATTCTGAGTTGAATCTATCGCCGAAGCGTAGAAATACCGAACCGCCATTGGCCACCCGGCTTCCGCCGAAAAATCCCCCAATGATAGCCCGCGTACTCATCGATATGGTTTTGCTTTGGTTAGTCATTAATACCAGTTGTGCTTCCTGATGATTATAAGTACCGGCTGGCACGGTGACATTTTCTGAAATAGGAAAATCCTTTAACACGCCTTCGGTAGTAAAATTTATCCCCGTGTGGATCTCCGTACCGTTCTCCCATTCCCAATGGTTATCCACATGTAAAAAACTGGTTTGTAAAAATCCGTTGAAGTCCCAATACCCCCGCCAGGATACATGCGGCCGCAGTTCCAATAATCCGAATTTGCCATTCATACGCCAATGATATAAAGCCAGTGCTTCGGGCTTGCGGAAACTGTTGCGCAATAAAAAACCTACCTCTGGATTAAAACCTTCACCAACCTCCGAATAGGCCAGGTTGAAATTCCACCGGTTCCATTCGTAATTACTTTGAAGTTTGAAAGCATGGTGGTTATCCGGATTATTGGGCGAAAAAGTCTGCGCATAAAACGCGCTGATCTGCGCTTTTTTTCCAAGACCAATACGCGTGTCAGTGGCTAAGGTGCGGTTAAAACTGTTGACGCCTTCCCCCAAACCTTCGCGGTTAATAAATGCGACGCCCAGTGAAGAACGCTGGGCAAATTCATGACTAACCCGGGCCACTGAAAAATTATTCTTAGAGATCCCGGTCGAAGCTACATCATCAGTAAACATACTCAGCATACCGATATTGGTACGGTTCACCTTTCCGGTCAGGCGGGCCCCGCCAATGATGGGCACGATATTACCCGAATTGTCAATGCCGATACGCCGGCTGAAAAACAATTCAATTTCGCCGGGGCTACCTACGCCGAACCATCCGGCGTTTTCAAGGAAAAACGGCCTTTTTTCCGGAAAAAACAGATTAAACCGATCCAGATTGACCTGTTGCTCATCAACTTCCACCTGTGCAAAATCCGTATTATATGTGAGGTCTAAGGTCAGACTAGGTGTTATGCTGAATTTCACATCCCCACCTACTTCACCTTTAGCTTTCCAGGGCTGGTCACTATCCCCAATACGACGAACATTTCCCAGGACGTAAGGGATTATTTTAAGATTACCTGGGTTTTTTAAGTTCATACCGGTGACTGTGCCGGCCAGGGATAAACGATGCAAATTGAATTCTACAGGCAAAGCCGCCCAATAGTTGACTTCATTATTTTTGCGGATGTTACGTTGGAAATTTGCCCCCCAAACCTGGTTCTCCCCAGGATTATACCGCAACGTGCGCAAGGGAATCGAGAATTCGGTACTCCATCCGAATTTATCCACTTTAGACTTTACCTTCCACGCCGCATCCCAGTTGAGGTTGAATCCCCCTATGCGGCCACCTTGCTGGCGATTGGCATTGAAGTTACCTATGCCTTCATTATCCACTTGCCCATCGTATTCTACGCCGACCGGATTTGTGCCAAAAACGAAGCCGTTTTGTCCGTCATGATAGGTATCCAGTATAAAGAGAAATGCGTCGGTGTTATCAAGTAGAGCATCCCGCCGGGAATCAGTTACTACCAGTTGGTCCGGGGTCTGATCATAACATATGGCAGAAACATAAAGGTTAGCTTCATCATAACCTAGCCGAATCTCGGTTTTTTCAGTACCCGGGTTACCGGCATTGGGTTTGGTTTGCCACAATTCGGTGATGGGGGTTATGTTCTGCCAGGCCACATCATTCATTACATCACCATCCACCGCCGGCGGAGCCGTTAATAATTGGATCTGTAAATGAGGCCGTTCTTTTACATTGGGCATAGGCCGGTTCACCTGAGCCATCATCAGGGACACATCAAGCAGGAAAATTAGTACGAAGTTTATTTTAATCATTATACCAAAACATTATCATCCGTTTCATCGGCCAAAATACTGAAATAACCTAAAACGTTATAGTATGGGATTTTGAATAGTGGCCCAAAACAGTAAATTCCATTAAAGATTGTTTACTTAAATGCACATTATCCCCGGATTTTTCATAAAGGAACGTAATTTGCATACGCATTAGAAAAAAATTAGTTGTGTCAAGAGTTTTGATTACCGGTGCGGCCGGATTTATCGGTTCCCATTTATGTGATTTGTTTTTGGCTAAAGGGCATCATGTGATCGGGATGGATAACCTCCTCACTGGTAACCTGAAGAACATCGAACATCTGTTTCCCCGGACTGACTTCGAGTTTTATCACCATGATGTGACTAAATTCGTCCATGTGCCGGGCCCATTGACTTTTATCTTGCATTTCGCCTCACCGGCCTCTCCTATTGATTACCTGCGCATGCCTATTCAGACGTTAAAAGTTGGATCTCTCGGGACACATAATCTCTTGGGCTTGGCCAAAGAAAAAAAAGCCCGCATTCTCATTGCATCCACCTCTGAAGTTTATGGCGACCCTCTCATCCATCCCCAGCCGGAGAGTTATTGGGGTAATGTCAATCCAATCGGCCCGCGTGGTGTATATGATGAAGCCAAACGTTTCCAGGAAGCCATAACTATGGCCTACCATAATTTTCATGGATTAGAAACCCGCATCGTGCGCATCTTCAATACCTATGGGCCACGCATGCGTCTGGAAGACGGACGTGCCTTGCCGGCTTTTTTCTCCCAGGCTATCAAAGGAGAAGACATCACTGTGTTCGGTAAAGGGACTCAGACCCGGTCCTTTTGTTATGTGGATGATCTGGTGGAGGGGATTTACCGCCTGCTAATGTCCGATTATCATTTACCGGTAAATATCGGGAATCCGCAGGAGATTACCATCCGGGACGTGGCAGAAGAAGTCATCCGCATTACCGGATCGGCCAGCAAAGTGGTGTATAAGTCTCTGCCTGTCGATGATCCGAAAGTGCGTCAGCCGGACATCACTCTGGCGACTGATTTGCTGGCCTGGAGTCCAAAAGTGTCCCGTGCGGAAGGCCTGCAGAAAACTTATGAATACTTTTACCATATCTTAAAACCATGATACATCAAAATGTATTGATCACTGGAGGTGCTGGATTTATCGGATCACATTTGGTTCGGCACATGGTTAATAAGTACCCGCACTACCGCATCATCAATCTGGATAAACTGACTTACGCCGGTAATCTGGAGAATTTAAAGGACATCGAAAATAAACCCAATTATGTTTTTGTCAAAGGCGACATCAGGGACCTTGAAGCCGTACAACATCTTTTTGAGAATTACCAGGTAGACGGTGTCATCCATTTGGCTGCCGAGTCACATGTAGACCGCAGTATTTCTGACCCATTGGAATTTATTTCCACCAATGTATTAGGTACTGCCACCTTACTTTTGGCCGCTAAAAATTACTGGCAAAATGGACGAACAGGCCGATTCCACCATGTCAGTACTGATGAAGTGTACGGTTCCCTGGGAGAAAGCGGGTATTTCACGGAAGAAACGGCTTATGACCCCCGTTCGCCTTACTCTGCATCCAAGGCCAGTTCGGACCACCTGGTGATGGCGTTTTATCACACCTACCACTTGCCGGCGGTAATTTCTAATTGCTCCAACAATTATGGCCCCTTTCATTTCCCGGAAAAACTCATCCCTTTGATGATCAATAACATCCTGCACCAAAAGCCGCTCCCGGTGTACGGTGAAGGATTAAACGTGCGCGATTGGCTGTGGGTGGAGGACCATGTGGAAGCCATCGATTTAATTTTTCATCAGGGAAGGGCAGGTGAAAAATACAATGTCGGTGGCCATAACGAAATGCGCAACATCGATTTAGTGCACGTGTTATGCGACATCATGGATAAAAAATTAGGTCGGGCCATCGGCACATCCCGCCAATTAATCACCTATGTGAAGGACCGCCCCGGCCATGATCTCCGTTACGCTATAGATCCAACTAAACTGAAGGATGAGTTAGGCTGGGAACCTCGCGTTAAACCAGTGGATGGGTTAAGTATTACTGCAGACTGGTACCTGCATAATCAGGATTGGCTGCAAAAAGTCACCTCCGGTGAGTATCGTACCTATTATCACCAACATTATGAACTTCGTTTTCTTAATAAGATCGTTCCCTGATTTTAAAGGGTAAAAATATATTTCTTCGCTGACAAGGGCAGCTCTTGCACCCCCTGTTCCTGAATTTGCGCATCAACACAGGCGATGGCGGCGATGTTGACGATGTTCGTGACTTCCGAATCCCTGGTCAATAAATGAATTGGTTTATCCAAACCAAAAATTATCGGACCCACATCGTGGACTTGACTCAGCTTGCGCAATAATTTCAGTGCAATATTGCCTGCATCCAGATTTGGGAAAATCAGCAGGTTAGGATTCTTCAAAGTTGAAAATGGGAAATATTGGTTAATCATCTCCTGATCCAATGCCACATCCGCCTGAAATGGTCCATCAATATTCAGATCGGGATGGGATTTTTTTACTATTTCCACCGCCTGAGTAACTTTCGTAACCTCCGGAGATTTTACCGAACCGAAATTTGAAAAAGACAACATGGCGATCCTTGGTTCAAACTGCAGTTTACGCACTTGCTCGGCGGCCATAATGGCCATTTCTGCCAGATCCTCAGCGGTAGGACTTACATTAACGGCGCAGTCGGCCATAAAATAATACTGTTCGTTATACTGCAACATGTACATCCCGGCCACGAGCCGCTTACCTGGTTTAGGCCCGATCGTTTGTAAAGCAGGTCTTAAAACATCCGGGTAATTCACGGTTACTCCGGCTACCATGCCATCCGCATGGCCTTGTTTGACCATCATACAGCCAAAATAAAAGGGATTACGCATATCCAATTCGGCGCGATTCATAGTCACTCCTTTGCGTTGCCGCAGTTTGTAATAGGCCTGTATATATTCATCCCTATGGGGCCAGTTATCGTATTCGATAATTTCAAAACCATCGGGGTCATGGTGTAATTCATCGCAGAGTTCTAAAATTTCTTTTTTGCTTTTTCCCAGAAGAATGGGTGTGGCGAATCCTTCGCGCACTATTTCCGCAGCAGCCCAGATGATTTTGGGGTCATTGCCTTCCGGGAACACCAGTTTTTTGGGATGTTTTCTGGCCAGGATATAAATTTTGCGCATCATTTCACGGGTCCAGTCTACTTTACCCATCAGTTGTTCGCGGTATTCATCCAGATTTATGGATTTCTGTGCCACACCAGAGTTCATTGCTGCTTCCGCTACCGCCGTACTCACCCATATTAAAGCCCGTGGATCAAAGGGTTTAGGAATGATGTATTCTGGTCCAAAACTGAGGTTGTAATCACCATACGCTTTTTTCACCTCGTCCGGTACTTCCTCTTTGGCTAATGTGGCGAGGGCTTGAGCGGCGGCCATTTTCATCGCTTCATTGATGCAGGAAGCCTCGGTATCCAAAGCCCCACGGAATATGAATGGAAACCCCAAAACATTATTCACCTGATTAGCATAATCACTCCGTCCCGTAGCTACGATGGCATCCGGACGGGTCTGTTTAGCTAATTCATAGTCTATTTCGGGATCAGGATTAGCCATAGCAAAAATGATCGGGTTAGGAGCCATGTCTTTAATCATCTCGGGGGATAAAGCATCTTTCACCGATACCCCGCAGAAAACATCCGCTCCGGCCAGGGCGTCGTGAAGCGTACGGGCAGTAGTTTCCCGGAAGAAACGGTCTTTGTAACGGTTTTTCCCTTCATCCCCGCGTCCTTTCCACAGCACCCCTTTAGAATCGGTCATCAGCATATGCTCAGGTTTTACACCCAGCGTGATGTAAAAATTAGCGCAGGCAATCCCGGCAGCGCCGGCACCACTAAAGACTACTTTGACCTCATCCACTTTTTTATGGCACAGTTCAAGGGCATTAATAAAAGCGGCTCCGGAAATGATGGCTGTGCCATGCTGGTCATCATGAAATACAGGAATATCCAGCATTTCTTTTAGTGTCTCCTCAATGTAAAAACATTCCGGAGCTTTGATGTCCTCCAGGTTAATACCTCCAAAAGTAGGAGCCAATGCTTTCACTATGGTAATGATTTCGTCCGGATTTTTAGAATCGAGTTCTATGTCAAAGACATCCACGTCGGCAAACCGCTTGAACAACACAGCCTTGCCTTCCATCACCGGCTTTCCAGCCAAAGGGCCTATGTCTCCCAGGCCTAATACAGCAGTTCCGTTAGAAATTACCGCGACCAGATTTCCTTTGGCTGTGTATCGCCTAGCCAGGGAGGGATCTTCATGAATGCGTAAACACGGCTCAGCCACACCCGGTGTGTACGCCAAGGAAAGATCATGCTGAGTATGACAGGGTTTGCTAGGTCGTACCTCCAACTTACCTTTCCGTCCTTGTTCATGATATTGCAAAGCTTGTTTGCGTAAGAGTTCGGATTTTTTTTGTTCAAGGTCCATAATTAGTCATTTTGGATAAGGCTTCAAAATTAAAGTATTCGTGGTAGCTCTTATTTAAGAGGAATTAACCCAGCCAATGATATTTGTCATGTGGCCGGCATTTTAATGACCTGGAAGGTTTTTCTCTCCCGCCAGAATAGTTATAGGCAGATGATTTTCTTTAGGTGGCAACGGGCAGGTTGCATATGGAGAAAAAACGCATGGAGGATTGTAGGCCTTGTTGAAGTCGATAACGGTTCGTCCATGCTCATCAGCCTTTGGGATATAGAGGTATCGTCCACCGCCATAAGTCTCCACACCGGTGGTTTGATCGGCGATAATGATAAAATATTCATGATCGTTCCCTTCCAGAGCAGCCAGCCGAAATTTCTTACCTTCCAGTTTAAAAACAAGATGACCCGGTGAGGCTGTTGCTTCGGTTTGTCCTAAAATATTGGTGATTGGCAACGTTTGCCCTGAATCTGCCGGTATAAATTGTGCTTCGACCTGCCACTTTTTATCCACCGGAAAATGAGCTAATTCATGCAGACTACTGCGGGCCGGGGCGAGGGTATCCCTAAGTCGTAAGGCAAATTTGTCTCCGCGTTTGATAATCAGCCAAAAATAATGTTCCCAATTAAGCAAGGTTGGTTTTCCACTAAGGTCATCAACCATTACCATACTGTCCACCACCTGCCCATCAGAGTACACCTGATGGTCCGGATGAATCCGCACCCTGACTACCGAATCTACATGGAGTGTACCCAGATGCGAAGGTCCGGACGGAAAAATGATGGGATTCGAGCTGTCTGCACCAAACGTGTGGTTTCCAGGCTCCAGCCAATACAATCCAATGAGTGTGGTCCAACCCTGGGGGGCGGTTAACGACGCTAAGCGGGTGGAACGCCACTCCTCGATGTCCCGATAATAGAGGTCATCCACGTCCCGAGTCGTGCAGGACCACCATCCAATAACCCAAGATAAAACCATAAAAATGCGCACGATCCCCAGCATTTAGTTTTTTGAAATGACAAGTTAGGAATTATTACGAAAGCCAATAAATACCTATTGATTTTGCGCAAGCCGATTCGGTGGATTACCCCGGCTGCACCCGTTCATAGCCCGGATGTAAATGTTCATACAAAGCCGATACGGCTCCGCTGGGATCTTTAATAATTGCAAAGCGGCCCTGTTGGCCCATATACCGGATATCTCCCAAAACCTGACCTCCGTGCGCAAGACATTGCTCCAGACTAATATCCAGATTGGCCACCGTGATATATGGAATCCATCCGCTCGGGACGGCAGCGTTCACCCCCTGTTGGTGACAAATGCCACATATGGTCTTGCCATCTTCCGGTTCATTCATACAATAATCCTCATACGCTCCCATGGGCACGCCTTCATAAGTCCATCCAACCACCTGTTGATAAAAATCCCGAACTTCATGAGCTTGTGGTGTGGTAAGATCCAACCATTCAATACTTCCGATTTTATGTGTAGACATTGGTAGATTATTTGGTGTCAAGTAATGAAATTAAAACATTTGTGGATAGAATAGGGCAAACCTTACAATTTTTATATATTACCCTCTAAAATTATTAACCAATAATCCGTCTAATATGTCCTCCGCTATTGGCAAAAATACACCGGGAAGTCAATTTTTACCCGAATTTCCCCAACTTCTGGGCCACCCTAAGCCTCTTTGGATGTTGTTTATGTCTGAATTTTGGGAGCGGTTTGCTTTTTACGGCATTCGTTGGGCTATGGTATTGTATATTGTGGCGCAGTTTTATGCCGGCGGTGCTGCTGGTGAACGCCCGGCCAGTGAATTGTATGGTGCTTACCTGGCGCTGGTGTATGCGGGAGCCATTTTTGGAGGTTATGTAGCGGATAAATTAATCGGTTATCAGCGTTCCATGATGGTCGGTGCCATTATTATGGCCGCCGGACTATTTATGATCGCCATCCCTGATCCGGTGATATTTAAACTGGGCTTAGCAACCATCATCGTAGGCAATGGACAGTTTAAACCGATAATATCTACCATGGTCGGTAAGTTATATGCTATAGGTGACGAACGGAGGGATTCCGGTTTTACTATCTTTTATATGGGTATCAACATCGGTGCCATGCTGGCCCCGATTGTCACTCAACTTTTAGCTCAGAAGGTATTCGGCTCCGATGGTATGCCCGCCTATAAGGTGGTCTTTATCGCAGCCGGCATCGGCATGATCATCAGTTTATTATGGTTCTACTTGGGCCGTCATCAATTGAAAGGCATTGGTTTACCCGATGAGGAACAAAAGAACACAAAACGCCTGCTGATGGTGGTCGGTACAGGGTTGATCATCGGTATTCCGCTATTTTATTTCTTATTAAGTATCAGCGCCACATATCTGCAGTTTATACTCATGGCTTTATTTGTTATCCCTGCCGTCATGTTGTTTACGGAAGGTGTTCGTGAGGGTAAAGTGGCTCAAGACAAAGTTGTAGCCATGCTGCTGATTTTTATCTTCAACATCATGTTTTGGATGTTTTTCGAACAAGCTGGTAGCTCATTCAACTTCCTGGCCGACAAAATCGTAAACCGGGATTTCGGCTCCTGGGAATTCCCTACCGCCTGGTTTCAATCGGTAAACTCTATTGCCATCATTTTATTCGCGCCGGTATTGGCCTGGTTATGGGTGCGTATGGGTAAAAATAACCCAACCATTCCACGCAAGTTTGGTTTAGGACTGCTCTTCAACGGCTTAGCCTTTTTGTTGCTCGTCTTTGCCTTAAAGACGCTGGTGAGTGACGCCGGAAAAATACCGTTTTGGACCCTCTTTTCGGTCTACTTCATCCAATCCATCGGCGAACTATGCCTTTCACCCATCGGTTTGTCTATGACTACTAAACTGGCTCCGGTAAAATTGGCCGGCATGGCTATGGGCTGTTGGTTCTTGTCCATTGCTATTGGTAACAACCTGTCGGGAATATTCGCCGGAATAGTCAGTGGTGAAGGTGGGATGACCATCCAATCCGCCTTAAAAGGATATAACTTCGGTTTCTATGCTTTGGTAGCTGCGGGAGTATTATTGTTTTTCTTGGCTCCGCGGGTCCAAAAACTGATGCATGGCGTAAAATAATAAAGGGGAGGGGCTGGATCACAGCCCCCGTTTAGATAATTCAATTAAATACGCCCCACCTTACCTATAAAGATCAGGACTCCGCTGGATTTATGGACCAAAGTCACCATAAACGGGCGATTGAATTGGAAAACAGGAGGCAGTGAGGTCTGCGAAATACCCACCGAAGTCACCGCAGCGCCTTCCGCACCTTTTTCATCGATTTTAAGATAAGTTTTATGTTCCACTTTGGAAATGTATAAATTGCCAAACGTGCCTTTACCGATCCGGCTAAAATCCGCTTTAACCGGATTAAAAGCCAGATCAATACCCGTTTTTTGCAGCGCATCATTCAGGGTGATCTTGTACTCCAGTTCAAATTTAGGCAACATCAAGATGATCCTGCCGCGGTCAAACGTTTGGGTGATGAATGTCTGTAATTCGGTGGCGGTCAGCCCTTTGATGAAATCGTCCAGTTCCAGCTCTTTGGGCATGATCACCTGCAGCACAAAGTTGGTATCCTTAAAGGCCAGTTCTACAGCTTGGTAATCAGCAGCATCCCGGTAATTAAGCGTTTCATCGGCTTGCATAAAGGGAACATTTTGTGTAGCGCCCTGAGCAGGAAAAAAATCCGCCGGCCGGGTGATTTCCGCCGCAAACGGTTTTTGCCAGTCCCCTTTAAAATATAAAGCATTGATCAGAAACATGACATCCAAAGGATCGATCTCTTCGAGAATTTTATCGATCTTATTTTGGGTTTTATCTTTGACCCATCCGTTGATGGTGCTTAATGATGCCGGGTCATCAAAATTTAAGGCCTTTTCTCCGGCGCGATAATACGTCTCTAAAGTATCCAAAAAATTACGATTAATATTCAAACGGTCCGGATCGTAAAATGCACCATTGGTTTGATCCAAACGAATACCTTTATTTTGGCTCAAGGCCAACATCAGATTATACATCTGTTTATTCACTTCCTGTGTGGAGCCAAGAACATCTGAAAACATTTTTTGTCGAAGGTTTTGTTCTGTATCGCCGTTGGCTCCGTTTAAAGCCATGGACATCGCGGAAGTAATACTCCATGGCGATATGAGTACTTGATCATCGGTGGATGTCGTTAGGATTTGTTTAAACACTTCCCACCCAAAACGTGTCGATTCTTTTCCCGCCAAAGTGACATTAACTGCTGGATCCGGGTTCAAAGGATCCGGATATTCTTTGCTGCAGGCCAGAAAGAGGAACATAACGCCCCAAATTATTTTTTTCATGATGCTCTTGTTTTTATTCCATAGACGGTCATTGCATTGGAATGCGTTTGGCACTCCCAAATAATTAACAATTCTTTGAAATAATTAGTTATTATCAAGCTCCTGATGCTGACATTCCCATTGCACAAAACCAAATAAATAGGCGACTTTGACCTTTGCATAACCCAGTCTTCACCCTAGTTAGTAACTCAGGACTGGTCATAGGACTGATGGTCTAAAAACTGCTATTAACTCACAGCAAACCTTTGCTTTTCCTCCTCTGAATTAAATTAGCCACCGTCCCATTTGTTCAGGGTTTTTCGAAACTAACCTGGCCTGCAGGGGCAGACCGTCTCGTCCTCCAACCTTAATTTTAAGGTACCGCAACGATCTGATAATCCAGTGGCACTCCGTTATCCCACCTACGCAACATGGGCGCCTGGCGTGTTCGTAAATACGATTCCAACAAACCACTGAGTTCTTTGGCTTTTGTTTGCTTGATGTCCATTAGGTTATAGTGCTCACCAGGATCTTCGGTTAGGTTAAATAATTCCCGTTGACCGTCTTCATAGCGGTATACATATTTCCATTCACCCACGCGGATGGA